>CAYUUB010000096.1:0-7383 GCA_964447725.1 uncultured Oscillospiraceae bacterium | reverse complement strand
ATTGATAGTGGCCGTTTTCCATTATGGTGTATCATCCTATGGCAATTTGCGCAGAGTGGTCTGACCTTTTTTACGGCTTCTGAGACATATGCTTCAAAGCCATCGTCAGAATACTGATATACGGGATTTTCATGATGAATTTCTATGAAATCTTTTCCGATATCGCCATACTTGTCTTCAAAACAGAAACCACAAGCTGCACAATAAATTTTCCCATCAGATTTACGATAGTGCTCAATTGCTGCCATTCGTAGCTTTCTAGATCTTTTCTTAATAACGGTTTCCTTTGATACAGCTGTACCTTCTGTAACCATATCATCTTCGCTATAGACATAGACCTTCCTCTTTTTACCAGAGGTCTTTTCTATGGCTGTTACTACATCGGCAACTTCACTTGAAGTAAACTTATTGGAAAAGAGGTACTCAACCTGATCAATGTTTTCGGTCAGATACTTTTCACCTTTTTCCGTTAGCGTGTACTTGCCAGAAGAGTTGATATCAGTATAGATATCCATCTTGTTGCTATCACGATGAGATTTTAAATTACGCACCTTCTGGGAAAACTTGGTATCGCGTCTTCCTTCAAGTATTTTAGCATCTTCTCCGGTAGGATTAAAAACCGCTGTAAGTTCTGTGATTAAATCAGTGGTAGATGTCGGTCCGTCTCTCTTAATAATATACAGAGTAGGAAGGATTAGTGCTTTTTCTTCAATTCTCATGATGGGTTACCTCCCATACGTATGCATGCGGCATCATAGTATGCCTTATCAATCTCACAACCGACAAAACGTCGACCGCATTCCTTTGCTGCGACACCGGTAGAACCAACTCCCATAAAAGGGTCAAAAACAATATCGCCTGGATCAGAAGCAATGTTTATAATGTGAGATAATAATTTCACTGGTTTCTGTGCAGGATGCTTTGGATTTCTTAGGCGTTCCGGAGGCATACAGATGGGTGATTCAAAAAAGTTATGCATCTCATTTTGCGTTGAAAAATTCCATTTATGGCCTTTGTTCCACAAGCAGATAATCATCTCACAACTGTTCAAAAAACCATTTTTATAGATTTTGGGAGCGGGATTTGTTTTGTGCCAGATAAAGAATTGAAAAGTGTCAAATTCGCTATCAAAAATCTCGTGCCATTTTCCAATCAAGTTATAACTTGTGAACACAAAGATGTTTCCATTGGGCTTTATTATACGCTTGAAGTCATACAGCAGGTCTTTTGGCTCTAAAGGAACATTGTCCCAATCCGCAATATCATTATTGAGTGCATCTCTACCGGGAAGAGGAATATTCCCAGTAGAATACTGAGCAATATTATATGGCGGGTCGGTCAGAATCAAATCTATAGAATTGTCTGGCAGCGTTTTCATGTACTCCAAACAATCCTTGTTTACAAGCCGCGACATCTACTCTCCAATGCAGTCACTTATCATATCGTTTATGCGTTTATTCAAATCAATTTCCTCTAACGCTTCACGATAAATTTCAGTGAACTCATCATATGATATGCCTGCAGGAAGTATCCTTTCCCAGAACTTTGCTCCAATTAAAAACATCGAAGGATAGTTTAAATGCTTCTTAACGGCACCAGTCCATGTGTTTCCTTCGCCGTCCTTGTTATAAAGAGTAGCAAAATATGCTTTGCAATTCTCTATTCCCATATCTACGTAGATAGTTAATAGCTTTTCAACATTTGAAGGAGCATTTGAACTATCTAAATCGCCACCAGCTTTAAGCTCCATGATGTTCCATGTTGTCCCATCAAAGAATGCCAAATCAACAGGCTTTGTATATATCTGATGGCTGCGATATTTTGCAGATAGCGGAAGGAGAGTGGATTTGCATGTAGCATGAGTAACCTTGCTTTCTTCACGCATTCTTCCTTTTCCGGTAGCTTCGTTGTTGGCTCTGAAAGACGCTATTTCGCCACGAAGATCACCGTTATGGGTATCAACATCAGTAACCACAATCTGTCCGGACACACTTGCAGGATCAATATGATGGGGTAAGTTACGGGGATTAACAACAGCCGGGACATTTGATTCACCAAATGTTAACCGCGCTATTCTTTTTGCACATGTTTCAATAGCAAAGCCACTCTTAGATTCGAAACTACTCACGAAAACCATGCTCGCCGTTATTCTTTCATCCATCTGGCTAAGAAGAAAATTATTAACCTTACGTCTATAGTTGGAGGAAAAATCCGCTTCAATAAGCTCAGTAAGATTAGAGAATTCTTCTATAACAATTTTTTTAATTTGTTCTCTCATTCTTTCTACCTCTCTTCTATAAATAATTTATATGTCTCGATTCCAAGCGCATCTGCAATTTTCTGCACATTATCAAGAGCTATGCTGCGCTGGAATCGTTCGATATCACTGATATATGTACGGTGAAGCCCACACATCTCTGCGAACTTCTCTTGTGATACACCGAGTTCCGTCCTGTATTTACGTAAATTTGTGCCAAAAACCTTTACTATATCCATCTTGACTTTCACCTCCCGGCAGTGTAATATATTTTATTCATAAGCAGACAAAAAGTCTACAGACAATAAGTGTCGTAGACTTGAAATAAAAAGAAAGACCACACTAAAGGTTTTATCCTTCGGTGTGGACTTTAGTTTGTGCCTCCGCTTGAAGAGTGCCGGTCAAAAATTTTCTTGTTTCAGAAAATCCCTATCTTGCACTCCCTTTATGCGGGCGCGCTTCGTTCGGTTATGCTTTTGCAGCCGGCAGGACGTTACATTTTGGAGACGCGCTCTTCCAGCGCCTTGAGCTGGCCGACCAGCGCTTTGGGCATCTTCGGGCCGTAGTTGGCGTAGTGTTCCTTGATGGACTCGACTTCCGCCACCCACTCCTTTTTGTCGAGACGGAGCAGCTCGTCCAGCGCCTCGTCGCCGATGTCCAGACCGTCGAGGTAGAGGGACTCCTTGGTCGGGAGATAGCCGATGGCGGTTTCCTGTGCGTCCGCTTTTCCGGCGACGCGCTCGACGATCCACTTGAGCACGCGGCTGTTCTCGCCGAAGCCCGGCCAGAGGAACTTGCCGTCCTCGCCTTTGCGGAACCAGTTGACGTAGAAGATCTTCGGCAGTTTGTCCGGCGTGGTTTTTGCGCCGATGTCGAGCCAGTGCTGCAGATAGTCGCACACGTTGTAGCCGATGAACGGCAGCATGGCG
The DNA here is from genome assembly GCA_964447725.1 of uncultured Oscillospiraceae bacterium. Classification (GTDB taxonomy): domain Bacteria; phylum Bacillota; class Clostridia; order Christensenellales; family CAG-138; genus UBA7703. The sequence continues at coordinate 4,197 of CAYUUB010000096.1, read as the reverse complement.
AACGGGTCGCGGCGGACCTGGCCGATCTTGGACGAGATCGTCGCGGCCGTGATCTCGGAACCCATGATGGAGCCGGAGAAGATACCGTGCGTCCAGTCGAAGCTCTGATGGACGAGCGGAATGGTGTGCGGACGGCGGCCGCCGATGAGGATGGCCGAAATCGGCACGCCCGCGGGGTCTTCCCACTCGGGCGCGATGACCGGGCACTGCGCCGCCGGTGCGGTGAAGCGGGCGTTGGGATGCGCGGCAGGCGTTTCAGAACCGGGAGCCCAGTCCTTGTCCTTCCAGTCGATCAGATGATCGGGCGCGTCGGTGCCGATGCCTTCCCACCAAACGTCGCCGTCGTCGGTCAGCGCGACGTTCGTGAAGATAGTGTTCTTTTCGATGCTGTGCATGGCGTTCGGGTTGGATTTGTCCGAGGTGCCGGGCGCGACGCCGAAGAAGCCGTATTCGGGGTTGATGGCGTACAGGCGGCCGTCCGCGCCGAACTTCATCCAGGCGATGTCGTCGCCGATGGTCTCGACCTTCCAGCCGGGGATGGTCGGAATCAGCATGGCCAGGTTGGTCTTGCCGCAGGCGCTCGGAAACGCGCCGGTGACGTAGGTTTTGTTGCCTTCGGGGTCGGTCAGGCGGAGGATGAGCATGTGCTCGGCGAGCCACCCCTCGTCCCGCGCCATGGCGGAGGCGATGCGCAGCGCGAAGCACTTTTTGCCCAGCAGCGCGTTTCCGCCGTAGCCGGAACCGTACGACCAGATCAGGCGCTCTTCCGGAAAATGGCTGATGTACTTTTTATCCATGGGCGCGCAGGGCCAGGGGACGTCCTCCTGCCCCTTTTCCAGCGGCGCGCCGACGGAGTGCAGGCACGGCACGAAATCGCCGTCGTCGCCGAGCGTTTCGAGCACTTTCGTGCCCATGCGGGTCATGACGCGCATGTTGGTCACGACGTACGGGCTGTCCGTAATCTCCACGCCGATCTTGGAAATCGGTGAGCCGATGGGGCCCATCGAGAACGGGATGACGTAGAGCGTGCGGCCGTGCATGCAGCCTTTGTAAAGCGCGGTCATGGTCTTTTTCAGTTCCACGGGGTCGATCCAGTTGTTGGTCGGGCCCGCGTCCTCTTCCTTCCGGGAAGAGATGAACGTTCTATTTTCAACGCGGGCGACGTCCGAGGGATCGCTGCGGAAGAGGTAGCATCCGGGACGTTTTTCGGGGTTCAGCGCGGTCGCGGAGCCGCTTGCCACGGCTTCGTTCAAAAGCCGGTCCCATTCTTCCTTGGAACCGTCGCACCAATAGACCTTGTCCGGCTCGCAGAGCGTTTCGACTTCCTTTACCCAGGCGAGCAGTTTTTTGTTTTTCGTCATAGAAATTTACACCTTTCTGTTACTGATGAGAACACTACTCAAAAATATCATACAGGAAAAATGAAACAATAGTCAACCGTTTTTCGCGCGGCACGAAAAAGATACGGCCGCGCGTCCGAGCCGCCCGCACGGCGCGGCAAAAGGCCGCCCCGGACGGATTGCGCAAGAAGCGCGTATTTCATATAATATATAAGATCGATCCGATGCGGTCGAAAGGAGGAGGACGGATGCGCAAAAAGCGTTTCGGCGGCGCGGAGATCGCCGCGTTCTTCCTTTCGCTCCTGCTGCTTGCGGGGATTTCCGTCTACATCGAAATCGGCCGCCGTTCCAGCGAAGACGAACAGATGAAGTACATCGCCAGCACCGTCAGCGCGCAGGCGTACGAGGTGCTCTCCGTCCAGCTGAGCAAGACCAAAACGCTGGAGTCCTTCGTGATTCAGGGCAACGGCAGCAGCGAGGGGTTCGAGAAGGTGGCGCGCCTGCTCGTGACGGAGAGCGCGGTGAAAAACGTGCTTCTCGCGCCGGGCGGAATCGTGACGGACGTCTATCCGCTCGCCGGCAACGAAGGCGTGATCGGCCACGACCTGACCGGGGAGGGCGCGGGCGACAAGGAAGCGCAGGCCGCCATCGAGCGTGGAGCCATGATCATGGCGGAACCGTTCAGCCTCGTGCAGCGCGGCATGGGCATCGCCGGGCGGCTGCCGGTGTATCTCGACGGTTCGTTCTGGGGCATCGTTTCGGTCACGCTGGAATATCCGGCCGTGCTGGATTCCATGAGCTCGATGCAGAACCTCGCCTCGCAGGGCTACGCCTGCCGGCTCTGGCGCATCAACCCGGACACCGGCGAAGAACAGACCATCCTCACCACGGGCGGCGGCGTGAAGAGCCGCGAATACGATTACGCGTTCCCGATTTTCAACACGGAGTGGCACGCGGCCGTTTCCCCGCTCAAACCCTGGTACGCGCACGCGAGCGTGATTCTGAGCGCGATACTGAGTCTCGTGCTCAGCTTCGCCGTCGCGGCGGGCGTTTCCGCCGGCGGCACGATCCGCCGCATGGAGAAGGAGGCGGCCGACTGCCGCATCCGCGAACTGCAAAAGCAGCTCGAATACGACCGGACGAACATGATGCTTTCCCAGATCAGTTCGCACTTTTTCTATCACACGCTCAACGCGATTCAGGCGCTGATCGTGCTGGACCCGGAATCCGCCTACACGATGACGGAGGATTTTTCCCGCTTCCTGCGCTTCAAGGTGGACAGCGTGAGCGCCGAGGACGGGCTCGTGCCGTTCCGCGAGGAACTGCGCACCGTCCGCGCCTACGCGGAGATCAACCGGATTCAGCTCGGCGAGCGGTTGAAGATGGAATACGACGTGCCGGAGACGGATTTTCTGATTCCGGTGCTGACCGTGCAGCCGATCGTCGAAAACGCGATCATCCACGGCATCAAGCCGAAAGTGGGCGGCGGCACGGTGCGCGTGCGTCTCCGCAGGGACGGGGAATTCTACGAAGTCTCCGTGGAGGACGACGGCGTGGGCTACGCGCCGGGGGACGAGCAGGCGGGGCGGTCCGTCGGGATCCGCAACATCCGCGCCCGCATGGAGCAGTACCCCGGCTGCACCGTGACGGTCGAAAGCGCGCCGGGGCGCGGCACGCGCGTGACGCTGCGGTATTCCGCCTCTCTCGGCGGCGCGGCGGAAACGGAGGGAAAATGAGGACCATTCTCGTGGACGACATGGAGCTCGACATGCGGCTGCTGGAACTCAAATGCGCCGGCATGCCGGATTTCGAGATCGTGGGCAAGTTCACCGACCCCGTGGAAGCGCTCGCGTTCGCCGGGAAAAACGAGGTGGATTTCGCCATGCTGGATATCGACATGCCCGGCATGAACGGCATCGAGCTTGCGATGCGCCTGCGCGAAATCCGAAGCGACGTCGTCATCGTCTTCGTTACGGCGCACCCGCGCTTTGCGGTGGAGGCGTTCCGCATGAAGGCGGACTACATGGTGTTCAAGCCGTTCGACCGGGACGACATCCGCGACGTGCTCGAACGGGCGAAACTTCTGCAGAGCCGCCAGAAAAAGCGCGTGCGGTTCCATACCTTCGGCAGTTTCGAAATGCTCGTCGGCGAAAAGCCCGTCCGCTTCCACTCCGCCAAGGCCAAGGAGCTCATGGCGCTCTGCGTATACAACGAGGGGCGGCCCGTTTCGATTTACGCGATTATCGAGGCGCTCTGCGAAGGCAGCGAGAACAAGACCGCCGCCAACACCGGGTACCGCCGCACGATCAAGGAACTTTCGGACACGCTCAGGGAATGCGGCGCGGAGGAAATCTTCGTGCGCGAGCGCGGCAGCTGCCGCATCCGGCGGGAACTGGTGAGCTGCGACTACTACGACTTCTGGGCGGGCGTCGCGGACGCGGTTTCCCGCTTCGACGGGCGGTTCCTGAGCGACTACGCCTGGGCGGAGCCCGCCATCTACCGCATGTTCGAGAAAAAGGGGCGCGCGTCCTTCATCGATCTGGAAAAATAGTTTGTTCCAGCCAATTTTGACGCGCTCTCCGTCCCGTACGGGTTCCGTACGGAACGGAGGGTACGCCGGGGGCTCCGCCTCCAAACCACCGTTTAGGGCCAAGCCCTAGGGTGTGTTTCCAAAAGCACGATGGAGCAGGACAGGCGCCTTTTTCACCGGTTTATTGTCGCGAAAGCCTTGAAATAGCGCTGCTATTCCTGCGGCTTTGCTCCTCAACCCGGCAAAAAATCCGTTCTGTCTGCCCTCATCGTATTTTAGAAACACACCCTAAGCGGTGGGTTGGAGGCGGAGCCTCCAACGTACCCT
>CAYUUB010000095.1:0-7547 GCA_964447725.1 uncultured Oscillospiraceae bacterium | reverse complement strand
TACGGCGTATCCCTGAACGACCCGTCCTTCATTGAACTGCTCAAGTCCAAGAACGACGCGCCGCTGGGTGCCGGTCCGTATGTGTTCGTAGAGTACAAAGACAATGTCGTTTACTACACGGCCAACGACAGCTATCTGATGGGTTCGCCCAAAATTGAGAACCTCCGCATCCAGGAGATCGCGAGCGGTTCCGAGCTCGATTCCGTGCTGACGGACGTTGTGCACTTCACCGACCCGTCCGCTTCCACGACCATCATCAACGATATCACCGCGGCCCAGGGCGACTATGCCAAACTGGCCTACACGCTGGTCGATAACGATGGTTACGGCTACATCGGCATCAACGCGCAGTACTTCCCGGATTGGGGCGTACGCAAAGCCATCGCTTCCACGTTCAACACCGAACTGTGCATCAGCGATTACTACGAAGAGCTGGCCACGGTCAACTACCGCACGATGACCAAGATCCAGTGGGCGTATCCGGAAAATCCGGAAAACCTCTTCCCGTTTGACGAGACCGGCGAAACCGCCAAAGCGCTGTTCCTCGAAGCCGGCTACATCTACGACGAAGCCGCCAACATCATGTACTATCCGGAAGACAACGAGAAAGCCGGACAGCAGGTCACCATTAAGGCGACGCTGCCTTCCGACGCAGCCGATCATCCGGCCGGCACCGTTCTGATCAACTCGCAGAAAGTGTTCGAAAAGATCGGCGTAAAGCTCGACATCGAAGTCGACGAGAGCGTGCTCAACAAGCTGAGCACAGCCTATGAGTCCGGCATCGAAGTCTGGGCGGCTGCATGGGGCAACGGCGGACAGGACCCGGATATGTTCCAGGTCTGGTATTCCGATCCCGACGTCAACCAGTCGACCTCGCCTGCAGCCAAGGGTCTCTTCTGGCTGTATGAGAATGGCAGCGACGATCAGGTTGCGGCGCTTAAGCAGCTCAACGAGCTGATCGTTGCAGGACGTTCCACGCTGGATACCGAAGAGCGCAAGACGATCTACGCCGAAGCGCTTGAGATTTCCACCAGCCTGGCCTGCGAGATCCCGACCTATCAGAGAAAGAACATGTATGTGTTCAACAAGGACGTCATCGATGCGGACTCCCTGTTCAGCGGCGACGACGTAACTCCGTTCCAGAGCCCGATTTCCTTCATTTGGAACGTGGAACTCGTCGGCTAGTTTCAAAATTGAACTTAGCTGCAACATGACTTTCGAAGCACAAGGCTTGGCGATAAGCCAAGCCTTGTGTTGGTTCGGAAATTTTGGGTAAGGGCTTGGTGATGGAGTATGTGGAAATATATTCGTAAGAGAATCCTGTTAGGCATTATCATATTAATCGGCGTGTCGATGCTGATCTACATGCTGTCCATGCTGATGCCGACCGACTATATCGACCGGCAAACCGCGGCCGCCGTTCAAAACGGCTCGATGACGCAGGCCGACGTTACGCGGCTCAAGGAGCTATACGGCCTTGCCGACAAGAGCTTCTTCGGCATTATAAAGAGTTACTCGACGTGGCTTACCGGCGCGTTTACCGGCGACCTCGGGTTCTCTTTCCTGTATGGAAAGCCGGTATCGGACGTGATCAGCGAGTATATGTGGACGTCGTTCACACTTGCCTTTATCGCGTTTATTCTGGAAATTGTAATATCGATTCCAATGGGAATCCGGGCTGCGGTCAACCAGTACAGTGGATACGACTACACCGTTTCCGTGCTGGCAATGATCGGAACTGCGTTGCCGTCGTTCTTCCTTGCGGCCCTGCTTATGAACGTCTTTTGCATTCAACTCGGGTGGTTCCCCCTGCAGGGGCTGACGACCGCGACGAAGATTTTTGCAGCAGACGCGCATCTGGAAATCTTTTTGGACAAGGCGTGGCACCTGGTTTTACCAATTACGGTTCTTGTCCTGCTGGGCGTAGGCGGACTCATGCGTTTCACGAGGACGAATATGCTCGAAGTTATGAATTCCGATTATATCCGTACGGCGCGGGCAAAAGGCCTGTCCGAGCATACGGTTGTCTATAAACATGCGTTCCGCAATACGCTGATTCCGCTGGTTACGACGCTGAGCGGCGCGCTCCCCGGCTTGTTCGGCGGCGCGATGATCACCGAGACGGTGTTTGCCGTCCCCGGCATCGGCTATATTGCGTTGCGCGCAACGATGCAGGGCGACATCCCGTTCATCATGGGATACAATATGTTCCTTGCGATCCTTACGGTCGTGGGCATGCTGATTTCCGACCTGATGTATATGGTCGTCGATCCGCGCGTCAAGTTGAAATAAGGGAGGCGCGTTCAATATGAAAGAAAATCGTAAAGAGAGCGGCGCGAACCCCCGCGCGGAAAAGCAGAAAAAGGGTTCCAAATATACGGATGTGTCCGGTGCGGAGATCATACAGGACGAAAACTTCCATGTCATGTCGCCGGGTCGCATGGTTGCAAAGCGGTTTTTCCGCAGCAAGCTGTCCGTAGTCGGCCTGGCAATGATCATCTTCGTGTTTGTGTTTTCGTTTGTCGGCCCGATCATCGTCAACGCGACGTGGGGTTACGGCGAAACGCAGGTATTTAAGATCGAGCGTATTTCAAGCATGGTGACCACCGCGTCCTTTGAAGCGGCGGACGGAAAAACCTATAATTACTATGACGAGTCGCAGTCGCATATCTATTTCAAAGCCCCGCTGTCCTGGGACCATTGGCTGGGCACCGACACAAGCGGCTTCGATATCTTCGTGCGCCTGATGTACGGCGGCCGGATTTCGCTGACGATTTCGTTTCTCGTCATCTTCCTTGAAACGGTGCTCGGCGTGTTCTTCGGCGGCATAGCCGGTTATTTCGGAAAATGGGTCGATCAGCTGATCATGCGTATCGTCGACATTTTCTTCTGCCTGCCCGGGCTGCCGATCCTGCTGATCCTTTCTGCGACGATCGCGTCGATCGAAGCGATTCCGGCGGAACACCGCATCTATTACCTGATGGGCTGCTTAACGCTGATCGGCTGGTCCGGCACGGCGCGGCTCGTGCGCGGGCAGATACTGATGCTCCGTGAGCAGGAATACATGATGGCGGCCGAAACGACCGGTATTCCGGCGAGAAAGAAAATCTTTAAACATCTGATACCAAACGTCATGCCGCAGCTCATCGTAACGATGACGCTCGGTCTCGGCGGTGTCATCCTCTACGAGTCGACGCTGTCCTACCTCGGCCTTGGCGTTCCGTTCCCGCGTGCCGCGTGGGGCTCGATGATTGCGCTGGCGGACCCGTCCAAAGGACAGGAGATTCTGGCGAATTATCCGAATATGTGGGTCCCTGCCGGCGTCCTCATCATCATTACGGTGCTGGGTTTCAGCTTTATCGGCGATGGTCTGCGCGACGCGTTCGACCCGAGAATGAAGAGGTGACGGGTAATGGCAAAGAAATTGTTTAAGAAAAAGCAGATAAAAGGCGTTGACGACGTAGCGTACCTGACCCTGAAGGAAGAGCGCAAGATCGGGCATGAAAACGCGAAAATCATGCGCGATTACGAGCGCCGGATGAACCGCAAAAACGTCGGGTCTTCCGAATATGCCACGACGATGAAAAACCCGGAAAACGTCGTGGAATTCGACAACCTGCATACGTTTTTCTATACCGACATCGGAACGGTGAAAGCGGTCAACGGCGTGAGCTTCGACGTGCCGCGCGGCAAGACCGTCGGCGTTGTCGGCGAGTCCGGCTGCGGCAAGTCGGTGACGAGCCTGTCGCTCATGCAGCTTGTTCAGGCGCCGCAGGGGCAGATTGTCGAGGGCGAGATCCGTTTTGCCTCGAGCGACGGGAAATGCTATAACATCGCGAAGATGCCGCGTTCCGAGATGCTGCATATCCGCGGCCGCGAGATTTCCATGATCTTCCAGGAGCCGATGACCAGCCTGAATCCGGTGTTCACCATCGGCGAGCAGATGGACGAAGTCGTCCTTCTGCACGAGCCGGGCATGACGTCGGAAAAGGCGAAGGCACACTCCATGGAGATGCTGAAACTGGTCGGTATCGCAATGGTCGACAAGGTGTATGCAAACTTTCCGCACGAACTCTCCGGCGGCATGCGTCAGCGCGTCATGATCGCGATGGCGCTGTCCTGCAACCCGCGGCTGATCATTGCGGACGAACCGACGACCGCGCTGGACGTGACCATTCAGGCGCAGATACTCGACCTTTTGCGCGATATCAAGCAAAAGATCAACGGCAGCATCATGCTCATCACGCACGACCTCGGCGTCATCGCCGAGATGGCGGATTATGTGGTCGTCATGTATGCCGGAAGGATCGTTGAAAAGGGCACCGTGTTCGATATTTTCGATAATCCGAAGCACCCCTACACGGTGGGGCTTATGCGCAGCAAACCGAGCGTAAACAAAAAGGTCGAACGCCTGTACAGCATTCCCGGACAGGTCCCGAACCCGATCAACATGCCGGACCACTGTTATTTCGAAAACCGCTGCGAGCATAAGCTTGAGCGCTGCGCAGGCAAATATCCGCCGATGATCCAGTTCAGCGACACGCACTTCGCAGCCTGCTATCTCTACGAGGACGACCCGAAGGCCGAAATCTTCTCGTCGCTGAAAAATCTCGGTAAGGCGTGAGGAGGAAACATGGAAAAAGATAACATTTTGGTTGTAAAAGACCTGAAAAAATATTATCCGATCAACTCGTCCGTGTTCGGCAAAGCGAAGGCTTTTGTGAAGGCTGTCGACGGCATTTCGTTCGAAATTGAACGCGGCACGACGATGGGATTGGTCGGCGAATCCGGCTGCGGCAAAACGACGGTCGGACGCACGATCCTGCGCCTGCACGAAGTGACCGGCGGCACGGTGCTTTTCAACGGCCAGGACCTTTCCAAGGTAAAAAGGGAACAGCTGCGCCGCATGCGTCCGAAGATGCAGATGATCTTCCAGGACCCGTATTCGAGCCTTTCGCCTCGCATGCCGGTCGGCGAGATCATCGGCGAAGCGGTGCGCGAGCATAAGATCGTTCCGAAATCGCAGTACCGGCAGTACATCATGAAGGTCATGCGGGACTGCGGGCTGCAGCCGCAGTACTTCTATCGCTATCCGCACGAATTTTCCGGCGGGCAAAGGCAGAGGATCTGCATTGCGCGCGCGGTTGCGCTCAACCCGGAGCTCATCATCTGCGACGAACCGGTCAGCGCGCTGGACGTTTCCATTCAGGCGCAGATCATCAACCTCATGATGGACCTGCAGAACGAGTTCGGGTATACGTATCTGTTCATTTCGCACGATCTGTCGGTCGTCGAGCATATCAGCAAGACCATCGGCGTGATGTATCTCGGCTCCATGGTGGAGATGGGTGAAAAGGACCAGATTTTCGACAACCCGATGCATCCGTACACAAGGGCGCTGCTCAGCGCGGTGCCGATGCCGGACCCGTCCTACCAGATGAACCGCATCATATTAAAAGGCGATATCCCGAGCCCGGCGAACCCGCCGTCCGGCTGCAAATTCCGCACGCGCTGCGCGCAGTGCATGGACATTTGCTCAAAAAAGACGCCGGTGTTCAAGGAATACGAACCGGGGCACAAGGTCGCCTGCCATTTGTACAATCAGGACTGACGGGAGAGCGCGAATACCGTGGGCAGGAAAAAACGCGACGAATGGGTGGACGATGGCCGCGTCATCGCCAATATGGACGTGGACGGCATGCCGTATACGTTCCGCCGCGGCGCGCGCCGCAACTACGACGCGTTTGGCAAAAAGAAAGTGAAGTCCGACCCGATCGAGCTGAACAAAAAGGAGAAGCGCTCGATCGCATGGGGCACGGCGTCGGCATATCTGCTTGTTCTGGTGGTGTTTGTCGCGGGATTCGGCTTGTTTATGCTCTTTGCCAGCAAAGTCTGGCTGAAATAAACCCGCTATGACGCAACGAGCCGTTTCCGCAAGGGACGGCTTTTCTATCCCCCGCAGAACGTTGGTTGCCGAAGCAATCTGAAGCCGTTGACTTTGCGGCTGCAACAGTGATGAAGGTTCTTTTGTTTTGCTTTTCCTTCAGGAAAAGTAAAGGGTGAATTCTTTTATTTCCCTTTCTTTCAAGAAAAGGGAAGGCAAGTTTGCAAAAGGAGGAGTGCGACTTTGATAAACGAATCGACTGCGCGCGCCGTATTGAGCGAGGCGCAGAAAAGCGGCGCGGATTACGCAGAGCTGTTCCTTGAGGACAGGGAAAGCAATCTGGCCGAAATGCTGGACGGCAAGGTGGAGTCCGCCAACTATACGCGCATCTGCGGCGCGGGCGTGCGCGTACTCAAGGGCACGCTGAGCGCATACGCCTACTCGGCGGACACAAGCGAACGGGCGCTGCTCGATACCGCGCGCGCCGCGGCGGCCGCGCTTGGCGAGGCGAAGTTTTCGCCGGACGGATCGGTCGCGTTTGAGGCAAAGCGGTACGGCACGAAAATGGAACGCGCGTTCGACACCATCGGCAACGCCGACCGCGTCAAGCTCATGCGCGAAGCCGCGCTGGCTGCGCGCAGCGTTTCCGACGAGGTGACGCAGACTCGCGTGCGCTATCTCGACAGCGTACAGCGCGTTACAATTATCTCGACGGACGGCGTATATGCCTTTGACGAGCGGCCGCGCACACGGCTTTCCGTTAAGGCGGTCGCCATGAAGGACGGGGAGGCTCAGACCGGTCTGGAAAGTCCGGGCCGCTGCCTCGGGTTTGAAACATATCGCGATTATATTGACATTGCGGCTGTGGCAAAGTCCGCCGCGAACATGGCGGTCACCATGCTGCATGCGCCGAATTGCCCGGCGGGGTATCTGCCGGTCGTGCTCGACGGCGGGTTCGGCGGTGTGATTTTCCACGAGGCCTGCGGGCACTCGCTGGAGGCCACGAGCGTCGGCCGCAACAACTCCGTTTTCTGCGGAAAGCTGAATACGAAAATCGCCGCGGACTGCGTAAGCGCCGTGGACGACGGCACGATGCCCGGAGAATGGGGCTCGATCAACATCGACGACGAAGGCACGCCGGGACAGCGCAACGTGCTCATCGAAAACGGCATCCTCAAAGGATACCTGATCGATAAACTCGGTTCGCGCCGCATGGGCATGCCGATTACGGGCTCGTCACGCCGGCAGGGCTACATGTTCGCTCCGACGTCTCGCATGACGAACACGTTCATCTGCGAAGGCACCGACAACGAAGACGAAATGATCGCCACGATGGGCGAAGGGCTGTTCGCGCGCAAGATGGGCGGCGGTTCGGTCAACCCGCCGACGGGCGAGTTCAACTTCAGCGTGGCCGAGGGCTATTGGGTGAAAAACGGCAAGATCGTTTCGCCCGTACGCGGCGCGACGCTGGTCGGCAAGGGCAGCGAAGTGCTCCGGCTGATCGATCGCGTCGGGCCGAAAATGTGGATGGCGCAGGGCATGTGCGGGTCGCTTTCCGGCTCCGTCCCGACTAACGTCGGGCAGCCGCGCATCCGCGTGTCCGGCATGACCATCGGCGGCAAGGGAGGTGCGATCGAATGACGAATGCAGAGTTTTCAAAACT
>CAYUUB010000094.1:0-7565 GCA_964447725.1 uncultured Oscillospiraceae bacterium | reverse complement strand
GATGGATCATCGCAACGGCGGTCTTCGCGATCGCGATCTTTTCGCGCGTGTTTTCCCGCGCGCGCTTGCTGTATACGCCCTCGATCTGGAACGCCGCCGCCTGCGTTGAAATCACCCCGCCGTGCACGCGACGGATACAGCCCTGCTCTTCAAGCTGCTTCAGGTCGCGCCAGACGGTCATGGAGGAATACCCCTCATACAGGCTTTGCAGCTCCGAAACGCTGACTTCGCCGCGCGACTGAATATAATCACGAACCTTTGTGATACGCTCGTTCATCATTCGACTTCGTCCTCCTGTTTAACACGTATCTTAACACAAATGTTATGAAACAACAAGCAGATGGCGAAATGAGCAAATATTATACGAAAATGTCCGTACAAATCATTGACAAAATCGCTTAAAATGTATCATACTATTCATGAGGAAATGAAACGATCCATGGCAGGATTTTGGGGGAGGCGCTTTGGCAACATGAAGATACATATCTGTACGAAGGAACAGGCGGCGCAGCGCGCGGCGGAGCGGTACGTGCAACTGCTCAGGGAGAAGCCGAACGCCGTTTTGGGGTTCGCGACGGGTTCGACGCCGCTGCAGCTTTATGCGGAGCTTGTCCGCCGGTATCAGGCGGGCGACGTTTCGTTTCGAAACACGACGACGTTCAACCTCGACGAGTACGTCGGGCTGGACGGCGAAAACACGGAGTCCTACCGGTACTTTATGGATACGCACCTGTTCTCGAAAATCGACGTTCCAAAGGGGAACACGCACGTTCCGAGCGGAATCGGCTGCACGGACGCGTCCGTCACCGTCTATGACGATCTGATCGCCGCTGCCGGCGGGATCGATCTGCAACTGCTCGGCGTGGGACGGAACGGGCACATCGGCTTCAACGAACCGGGCACGCCCTTCGGCTCGATCACGCATATCGTGAACCTTTCGCGTTCGACGCGGGAGGCCAACGCGCGTTTTTTCAACTCCGTGGACGACGTGCCGCGGCAGGCGGTGAGCATGGGCATCAAAACCGTTATGAACGCGCGCGCCATCCTGTTTTTCGCGCAGGGCGAGAAGAAGGCGCAGGTCGTTCACGACGCGCTCTGCGGGCCTGTGACGGAGGACGTGCCCGCTTCCGTGCTGCAACTGCACCCGGACGTGGAGCTGTACCTCGATTTCGACGCGGCGAAACTTTTGTAACGCAAAGCGCGTGACGAAATAACGAAGACAAACGACCCGTTGGAAGACAGGCCGTTTGTTTATGCAAATTGCTATACTTATTATTGTATATTATTTGCACGAAAATGCGATTACGGATTCCGTCCATTTCATAATATCATCGGTCGACATTTGCCTGAGCGGCCGTTTTGCATCGGCGATGCGGCCTAACATTTCGCCGAAAAACACATCACTGTCGCATATCCCATTGGAAGGGAACATGCGCTGCTCACGTCCAAATTGAACCAGCACGCCGTCGTTCAGCATCACGAAAATCAACCGAACACCCTGGTCAGCAAGGACCTCCGCCGCGGCTTCCGGCTCCGATTGTCCCGTAAGGAACAAAAGTTCTTCCGGCAAAAGCTGGACGATGTCCGCCGTGGCAATCGGTGAGCGCAGGACGCGCAACTCGCCGGAACGCATCCGCCATTGCGAAAGGTCGATTTGCGGCGCATAGGAGATGATGGTGTTATGTTCCGCTGCAAAATCGATTGCTTCGTATAATTTCGAGCGGGAAGGTTCACTTTTTAGGGAACCTGAGCCGAAATGAAATATCCGTGCGCGCTTCAACAAATTTCTGTCGTTTTCATTAAGCGTATTAACTTTGCTGAGGACATCGCATTTGGCGCGGCTTTTTTGAATGGCAGCAAAAATGCGCATAGCGGGGTAAAGATCGCTGGTCGATCCGATGTTTGTATCACCTAAAACAATCAATCCGGACATCCGATTAATACCCCAAAAGATCAATATTCGTCCGCGCAAAAGCAGGGCAGTTGAGAAAAGACGTCTTTGTACGGCAGGTAGCCGCACAAAAACTGCATCAGCCTGCCGGCGGACAGCGTTTCGCGCGGCTCCATATCGACCGCGTTGCCCGCGCCGTCGAACACGCCGTCGTTCCAGGGCAGCATGCCGTCGGCGACGCGCACGCAAAGAGCCTGCGGGTCGCCGCAGAGCGCTTTGAGCAGGAACGAAATGTCGAGCGGGATCACAACGCCCTGCGGATAGAGCTTGCCGGGCAGGTCAACGTCCGGCGGGAGCTTTACGGCCGACCCCTCCGGCAGGCGCGAAATGAGCGCGGCGTACGCTTCCCGCGATACGGCGAGCGCTTCCTCGCTTGCGTATACGACGTCGGTCTTCGCGGCGAAGAGATATCCGTCGAGCACGCCGCCCGCCGAATGCGTCAGGCAGATTCCGCCGTCGCACAGCAGATCGTGAATCCGCTTTTGCATGTCCGCTTCCGTACGCACGACGCACCCGCTGTAACGCGCCGTCGCGCGTTCGTAAACGCGAAGCAGTTCCGCGGCGGACGGGACGCCGTCCGAAACCGGCTTAGCGTCGGGATCGCCGCCGCAGGTGTGAAGAAGCGCGTCCGCGCAGGGGAACTCGCCTAACGCGCGGTAGATGGAAAAGTGCGACGGCGTGTGGAACGCCAGCGGGACACCCGACTTTTTGCAGTTTTCGAACAGACGGAACAGGACCCGCTTCATCAGGCCGCGGCCCTCGTAACCGGGCAGCGTCGCCACGCCGGAAACCATCATCGCGGGAAATTCCGCATTCCGGACGCGCAGCCGCATGGGCGAGCCGTGAGCAATGCTGACGATGCGCCCGTTTTCGACCGCGCAGAACGACGTCCCCGGCGAAAACCGCTCGGAGAAATACCAGCGGATAAAAGAAGGGGAGTCGTGAAAACGCAACTCCCAGATCTTCTTTGCCTCCTGTTTGTCCGCGCCCGTCAGCGCGCGAATCGCAATCATAGGGTTAAATGACGTAGCGCTCGCTCTTTTCGGCGATGGCCGAAAGTTCGGCGCGCTTTTCGTCGTAACCCTGCTTGCCGAGCAGGGCGTAGGTCGCTTTTTTGCCTTCCTCCACGCCGGGCTGGTCGAACGCGTTGATGTTGAGCAGCTCGCCCGCGAACGCGGTCGCCATCTCCAGCATGAACAGAAGCTCGCCGACCGTGAAGGCGTTGACCTCCGGCATCAGGATGGTGTGATTGAGGTGCCCGCTCTTGGAGACGGCGTATTCGGTCGCCTTGAACTCCGCGGCGATCAGCTCGTTTTGCGTGTGGCCGCAGAGGAACGAAACGTCCGGCACGTCGAAATACCCGTCGCGGATCATGGTTTCGCTGCGGTAGCGGCCGACCGAAAGGAAGGTGACGACCTTGTCGAACGGGCCTTCCGTATAGAGCTGCACCTGCGAATGCTGGTCGGTCACGCCGAGGCTCTTGACCGGCGTCTGGCCGGCGTTGACGGTGTTGTCGTCCCAGTCGACGCGCTTGCCGAGGGATTCCGCCCAGAGCTGGGCGTACCAGTCGGACATGTAGCGCAGCGAATCGGCGTATGGCATCATGACGCTGACGTTGCAGCCGCGCTGCATGCACGCGACCTGGAGCGTTGCGAACATATAGGCCGGGTTCGTCCAGACGTCGCGCCGGCTTTCGGTTATTTCGTCCATATACGCCGCGCCGGAGAGCAGCTCGCGGATGTCGATGCCGCAGACGGCCGCCGCCAGCAGTCCGACGGGGCAGAGCTCGGAGAAGCGCCCGCCGACGCCTTCCGGGATCACGAACGTTTTGAGGTTTTCCGCACGGGCGATCTTGATAAGGTTGCCCTTGGATTCGTCCGTCGTCGCGATCAGGTGCGTGCTGATGTCCTTGCCGAGCTTTTCGTGCAGCAGCGAGGAGACGATCAAAAGCTGGGACATGGTTTCCGACGTTCCGCCGGACTTGCTGATTACGTTGAACGCGGTTTTTTCCACGTCGATCACGTCCAGCAGGGCCGCCATGCGCTCCGGGTCGATGTTGTCTTCCACATAGAGGCGCGGGCCGCCGCGCTTTTCCTTCGGCAGTTCGTTGTAGTGCAAATGGTTGAGCGCCTGCTGGACGGCGATCGGGCCGAGGGCGCTACCGCCGATGCCGAGCACGACGAAGTTTTCGAATTTGTCGCGGATGCCGTCCGCGGTTTCCAAAATGGACTTGACGACGTCTTCCTGATTATACGGAAGCTCGCGCCAGCGCATGATCGGGCGCTTTGCGCGCATGTTCGCAAAAGCCGCGTCGATCTGCGGCTGCATGGTCTCGATTTCACGGCGGTAGATGCCGCGCTTGCCGAGCTGGTCGGACATCATGTTGTTGAAGTCCAGCCGGATGCGCATGGACTTGCGCCAGGATTCGTCCCTGTATCGTTCCATCATATCTATCCTCCAATTGGTATCATACTATATTATCATAGATCGCCGCGCATCGCCAAACGGGAAAAGCGGCGGGCCGCAACGATCCGGCGCCCGGGACCCGCGTTACGCTTCGGCCAGCGGCGAAGCCTGCACGATGCGCGTCATGCGCGCGCGGCTGAGGTACAGCGTCGGAATCGCGTCGTACATGTCGCTGTAGACCTCGATAAACGCCGGGCCGCGGTAATTGTGCTCGGCAAGGGAAGCGAACATCTTATGAAAGTTGTATTCGCCGAACCCCGGCATGTCGTAGCGGGTCGTCACGTTGGGCAGGCGCGTCGCGTCGCACAGATGCACGTTGACGATGTAATCGCCGACGGTTTTCACATAGTCCACGGGGTCGTACCCGCTGCGGACTGCCTGCTTGACGTCCAGCGTGAAGCGGAGCGGCTCCGTGCCGATTTCGTCGAGCAGCCGCGCGCCGAAGTCGGGTCGGTTGAAGATGCACCAGCTCACGTTTTCCAGCGTCAGCTGGATGCCGTAGCCGCGCGCCATATCGGCCAGCTCGACGAGGATCGGCGCAATGCGCGACAGCCCGATGTTTTTGACGCCGCCGAAGAGCCGCGCGGGCCCGTGCATGACGTAATGCGTCGCGCCGAGCGTCTTGCCGTCGCCCAGGACGCGCTCGAACAGCTTCCACGCGTCGTCGCGCTGGCGCGTGTGGACGGAGAAAAGCTGCGGCTCGTACTGCATGCTCATCGGATGGATGCTGAACGCCTTCAGCCCGACGCTTCGCATGCGCCCGGCAAGCATATCGACAAACGCCGGTTCATATTCGGAAAAGGTGTTGAGGAACACTTCGCACTGCGGCACATGATGCGCGCCGATGTCCAGCACGGCGTCCTCGATCTGCAGCTTGTTAAAATAACTCGCGGTTGAAATTCCAACTTCCATTACAAAACCTCTGCGGGTATTTTACCACGGATCGCATCGTTTCGCCATAGAGCGCGCCGTCGGCGACGGGCGGTTTTCGCATGTTTACCAAACCGGCGGCGCGGTGGTATAATCGAAGCCATGAAACAAAGGAAAAAGCCGCCCGCATCGGTTAAAAGCGTGCTTGCGCGGGCAATTCCCGCCGCGGCGCTGATTGCGCTCGGGTTATGCTGGCCGAAGCTGCTCTCCGGCCGGGGGGCGTTTGTCGAAACAAAATACAGCGAGGGCGTTTATCAGCCGATTCGCCGCGCGATCTCGGCGGTCACGTCGCTCGTGCCGTTTTCGATTGCGGAAATCCTGCTTTACGCGCTTGCCTTATTCGCAGCCGCGCTGCTGATCACGCGCGCCGTGCAGGCGTTCCTTGAAAAAAAAGGCTATCTGCGCCTCCTGAAAAGCGTCGCGGCGCTTGCGCTGACGGCGGGCGTGATTTTAAACCTGTTTTACGTCACATGGGGGTTCAATTATTTCCGGCAGCCGCTGAGCGAACGCATGGGGCTGGACGTCGCCGCGCGCAGCGTGGACGAGCTGGAAGCGTTCGTGCTCAAAACGGCGCAATCGGCAGGCGCTCTGCGCGAAACCCTGCATGAAGACGAAGACGGCGTGTTCTGCCCGGAGGAAAGCCGTCAGGCGATCTATGACGAACTGCCGGAAGCGTACGCCGCGCTCTCGGCGCGTTTTCCCGTTTTCGAGGGCGACCCGACGCGCGCAAAATACGTGCTCTGGTCGAGGGGCCTTTCCTGGCAGGGGATCTCCGGCGTGTTTATCGGGCTCACCGCGGAGTCGAACGTCAACGTCGATCAACCTCCGCTTTTGATCTATCAGGCGGCCGCGCACGAGATGGCGCACCAGACGGGGATCGCCGCGGAGAACGAGGCGGACTTCACGGCGTACCTGGCGTGCATGTGCTCCTCCGATCCGAACGTGCGATACTCCGGGCTGGTCTACGCGCTGATCGTTTCCGGCAACGCGCTGTACAAGGCGGATTCGGAGCGCTACGTCGCGGCGGCGGACACGTATGGGGACGCGATCTGGCGCGACCTGACGGACTACGACGCGTACTGGGACGCGTTCGACGGCGACCTGAAGGAAAGCGCGGACAAGCGCAACGACGCGTACCTCAAGCACAACGCGCAGGAAAGCGGCGTCAAGAGCTACGGCGAGGCGGTCGACCTGCTGCTGGCGTACGAAGCGGCGTATGGAGAATGACGCGGCGGAGCGTCCGGCCGGGCGCGGTTTTGCGCCCGAAAACAGCACAAAATTCCGCGGATTTCGCACGCCCCGGCGGTTTTGAAGTCGATACCAAACAAATTGTTTGAACGCATAAATATATTTCAATTTTTTGGTTGTTTTGGGTTTACAAACGTACATTGATGTTGTATGCTGATAGCGGTAAAGAGCAGTAACAACCACAGTATCGATGAATATTTATATAGGAGCGAAGAACATGATTGATTTGACCATTAACCGCGAGAATCTCAAGCGCTGCGTGGACCGCGCGAGAGAAAAGGGCATCATCATTCCGACGTTTGCGCAGCTGCGCAACCCGGACCTGATCCCGGACAAAATCAAGGAAGAACTGAAAAGCGTGGGACTGTGGGACATCAATCCCCTGAACCTGTTCCGCATCAGCTGGCACAACGAGCCGAAGGATTTCGGCGGCACGTACGGCAAGGTGAACTACATCGAAATTCCGAAGGAACTCACCGGCGTCAAGGCGCGCATCTTCATGCTGGTCGGCAAGTGGTTCCCGACCGGTTGCCACAAGGTCGGCGCGACGTTTGGCTGCCTCGTTCCGCGTTTGATCACCGGACAGTTCGACCCGACGTTCAACAAGGCCGTCTGGCCGAGCACCGGCAACTACTGCCGCGGCGGCGCGTACGACTCCGTCCTGCTGGCTTGCGACTCCGTCGCGATCCTGCCTGCCGAGATGAGCCGCGAGCGCTTCGACTGGCTCAAGACCGTCGCGGGTGAAATCATCGCCACGCCGGGCTGCGAGTCCAACGTCAAGGAAATCTTCGACAAGACGTGGGAGCTGCGCAAAACGCGCAACGACGTCGTGATCTTCAACCAGTTCGACGAGATGGGCAACTCGCTCTGGCATTATCAGATCACCGGCAACGCGATCGAGGAGGTTTACGAAGAGATCAAGCGCGACGGCGACAATTTTGCGGGCGCGGCCTTCACCTCCGGCAGCGCG
>CAYUUB010000093.1:0-7609 GCA_964447725.1 uncultured Oscillospiraceae bacterium | reverse complement strand
GGTTAAGGGTTGCGACCCTTAACAATCCCTTGGACTTTTTTGACAGGCTGAAGCCCGCTTTGAACAGCGGGCTTTTCATGTTGCTTTTGTGTCTCTTCTTTATTCGATGCTCCCCGTGACTGCGAGTTCGACCAAAACATCGGCCCATATCGGGTCGAACTGCGTCCCCGCGTTGCGTTTGATCTCCTCGACGCACTGCTCAAACGGGATCGCCCCGCGGTACGGCCTTGCCGAGCGCATCGAATCGTATGCGTCCGCAACGGAGATCACGCGCGCACCTTCCGGAATTTCGTCCGCGCGCAGCTTATCGGGGTACCCCTTCCCGTCGTAGCGTTCGTGGTGATGCCGTATCATCGGCGTGACACGTTGGCCGGGGTCGAGCGGGCGGATGATGTCCGCCGCGATGCTGCTGTGCTGCTTCACCGTTTCGTACTCCTCTTCGGTCAGCTTTCCGGGTTTGCCAATGATCGAATCCGAAATGCAGAGCTTTCCGATGTCGTGCAGCTTCGCCGCCAGCCGGATGTCCAGATAGCTGCCCGTAATGCCGTAACGGTACTCATACAGCTTGGCCGTGATTTCGGACACGCGCTTGGAGTGTCCGTCCGTATATTTGTCGCGCTCTTCCAGCAGATGGATGAGCATCTCCATGGACGTCAGGATCAGCCCACGGTACTGATCGCGCAGGTTGTCCAGCGCGACCTCCTGCGCGCGGATATAGGCCGCTTTCATCTCTTCCGCTTTTCGCTGTGCCGTCACGTCGTGCGAAACCACGGCGATTCCATGGAACATGCCGTCGCTGTCAAAAAGCGGCGCATACACGTTTTCATAAACCTTTTCGTTTTCAACGTCCGTCACCATCCGGCGGAACGTTTTGCCCTCGTGCGTCTTGAGATAGTCGATTGCGCGGACGACCTTCTCCCTCGACGATTCTTTGTGACAAAGCAACATGCTCCTGCCAAGGATGTCTTCACTCCGGATATTGCGGATGCGCTCCGCCGCGTCGTTGACAAACATGATCTCCGCTTCCGCATCCGAAAGAATGATGCCCTCCCGCATCTGTTCGAGGGCAAGCCTGTAGACATTCCGTTCATGCGCCTGTTCCATGCCGCTCCACTCCTTCCGTAATGATCCCGGTGGTATCGCAGTGCGTTTTGAACAAAACTATTAATGCTTACTATTATTACTATAATTTATTGTATCTCAAAATGCAAGAATCCCCCCTGTGTTCGCGCATTGTATCGCATTTGCTTTCCTGTTTCACTGTTTTCAGTATTATACGGCGCTTTTGTTGCTCGTCCGCTTCAAAGCCGTTTATTTTACGAAGCAACGCCGGGACGGATCGTTCCCCGTTCCGGCGCTGCGGTATGAAAGTATTATGATTTCGGTTTTGTTGTTTTGTTGCGTTTCGACGCGGCACTCCGCGTTAGAAAAAGAACATCCCGACCGCGTCGGGCCCTACGTGGGAAGCCGTGCACGGTTCGAACGGCACAATCTCGATCTCCAGGCCTGGGACGCGTTCCATCAGCTCCGCGGCGAGCTGCTTTGCATCCTCCGCGCTTCCGGTGTGCGAAATGCCCACCTTGCGGTTGTCCTCGCCTTCGGTGTGGTTTTCCTCAAAGATATCGGCCAGCGTGCTCAGCGCCTTCTTCCTGCCGAAGAGCTTTTTGTCCAGCACGATGCGCCCTTCCTCATCGCCTTTGAGAATCGGCTTGAGATGCATGATGGAGCCCGCCATCGCCGCGCTGCCGGAGAGGCGGCCGCCGCGTTTGAGAAAATTCAGGTCGTCCACCATAAAATGCTGGTGGATTTCCGCCCTGCGCCACTCGATATGCGCCGCAATCTCCTCCGGGCTCCTGCCTGCGTCGCGCAGATCCGCCGCCTCCAGAACGAGCATGCCCTGGCCGATCGTAGCCGAGTGCGTATCGACCGCGTGAACATAGTGTTTCGGATATTTCGCCTTCAGGATATCCGCCGCCGTCTTTCCGCCGGAGAACGTGCCGCTCAGCCCGGAAGACATCGCAATATAGAGGATGTCGTCCCCCGCCTTCAGCACCGGCTCGAACGCGTTGAGAAACGTCGCCGTGTTGATCATGGACGTTTTGAGGACGAGCGAGTCGTCTTCGCGCATACGCTGAAAAAACGCATCGCCGTCGAACGGCGCGCCGGGTTCATAGCAGAGGACCTCGTCGTCGTTGATAGAGAGCGTCAGCGACACGGCCCGGATGTTGCGCTCGTTGAGCCGCTGCTCGAACAGGTTCGCCGACGAATCGGTAAATAGCTGTAATGACATGGTATTTATCACCTCTTTACATAGTTTATTGAACTATATTAACCGTTTTTTATTATTATGTAAAGAGATATTTATAAAACAAGTGCTGGCATATTTATCTATTTGCGTCTATAATGGTGAAAAAGCATATGCAGATTCGGGGAATCATCATGCAATACGACAAACGGCAAATCGCGGCCAAGCTGGACCGCTGGGAGGACTTCATGGGCGAATTTCGCCTGCCCGCGTGGGACGAACTGCCACAGATCCAGCTCTACATGGACCAGGTGATCGGGCTGATCAACCAATATCTGGGATTCTTCGTGTACGACGAATCGGACGAAAAGCTTCTCACGCCGTCCATGGTCAACAACTATGTCAAGCAGCGCCTGCTTCCTCCGCCGGTAAACAAGAAGTATTCCCGAAAGCATCTTGCACTTTTGATCATGATCTGTACGTTCAAACAGTCCCTGAGCATGGCGGCGGTTTCGCAGATGCTGCCCGTGGACGACGAAACCGCGATCATGCAGGACTACGAGCGGTTCACGGCGAGCCACAAGCGCCTTGCGTTCTACTTCATTCAGCAGGTGCGAAAAAGCGCCGAACCGATCTATAACGACGCCGTCGACACCGGCACGGAGGTCAATGACCTCGTCGTCGGTTCCGCCATTGCGGCGAGCTTTGCGCGCCTGCTTGCAGGCAAGATCATCGCGCTTAAGCTTGACGAAGACGAACCCGAAGAAGAATAAGGCAAGCATATCCTTTGTTTCGCAGGCCGCTTTCCTGTTTGACCCAAATAGAGAGGGGAGCGCTTTTTATCGCGCTCCCCGAACACCGCTGCCTTTGGGTGCCTTGCTTTCAGGAAAGCACGGTCACTTCCGCCGCAGCGCCATCGCGACGAGATTCATATATTTGCCCGCGCCCGCGTTCATCGCCTTGCGGTCGCCGACGGCATATTCGTTGTCACAGGCGAGCCAGTCGTCCCAGCATTCGTCGAAATCTTCAAGTTCGTAAACGTCCAGCAGTTCCGCCCCGCTTGCGGCGCCGATGGTTTTGCGCCAGAAGGCCATGTCCCGCAGTGTCGATACCTGCTCCTTGGTCCAGGAAAGCGCCATCTCCTGCGGGAGTTCGCCCGTAACGTCCTTTATCATGCCGGGTACGACGAGCAGCAGAAGCCCGCCGCGCTTGACCAGCGGCAAAAGGTGCGTCCCCAGGTAATCCGGCTCGCAGCCGAAATACTGATACGAATCGATGCAGAACGCCGCGTCGAAAAACTCTTCCGCATACGGCAGCGCGTGCGCTTCCGCGTGAACCGGAACGATCTGTTCGCGCGTCAGCCCCGCCGCGTCGAAACGTTTTTTGTTTTCCGTCGGCGGTATCCACAAATCCGTTGCGAACACCTTCAGCCCATACGCTTTCGCGAGCAGGATCGACGTTATTCCCCTGCCGCAGCCAAGATCGAGTACAATCGATCCCGCTTCCGGCCGATAGCGCGTGAGAACCTGTTCCAGCAGCTTGGCCGGGTTCGGGCCCATACTGTTTTCTTTGATAAATGCGTCGGTAAAGATCGCAGTGTTTTTATACTTCATATCGATTTCCTTTCATTCGGGTGTGTTTCTAAAGCCTGAAAGATGCAGTTTTGCCGAATCGGCTTGCAGATTGAGGCAAAAAACGCAGACGCAGTGGTACTGCTTCGAGGCTTTTTAACGAAAATATGCAAGCTGAGACGGTGAAAATGCGCTTTTGTGATTTTAGAAACACACCCTGGTCGAACGTGTTTTTCGTAATCTTAAAAAACGAACACGGTCCCACACGGAAAATAAAAAAGCAGCAGGCGGTGTCCTGCCGCTGCTGCCATGCCGGTCTTCTGTGTTCAGCGCAGTCTGGCATTCTTCCGTATGGAACGAACCGTATATAAATCCAGGGCAACCTTTCGCTGCCGGACGGATCTATGCGGTTTTTTCGTGTCCCTTACAGAACAACGGCCAAACAGACACTTCCCTTGCTTGTAAACTGGTTCGCAGTATTCGTCTGCGAACATCACCATTTTACCATATGTTTTTTCATTTTGCGAGGATCGTTCCCAGCATTTCGTTTGCAAACGCTTCGACCCTCTCCGCCATGCCGTCCTTTTCCATCGCCTCGCCGGGGTCGTTCGCCGTCTGCATCAGGCAGAAGCGCGGCGGCAGCATAAACGTCTTGTTCAGGCAGAGCGCCCCGAGCACCTGCTGGGCGACGAGGTCGCTCCCGCTGTAGCCGGACACCACGACCGCGTAAAGATACTTGTCGTAAAACGCCGTGTTGACCAGCAGCGCCGTGAGCCGGTTGATGAACGCCATGATGTTCGCGCTGACGGAATCGTTGTAGTTCGGGCAGAGCAGCAACAGCGCGTCGCAGTCCGTCACGGCGGGATACACGTCGTTGACGATGCTTCCGCCGTAAAAACAGGAGTTCTGCGCGGCGTAATGCGCGCAGGTCGTGTAGGAGCAGCCGCGGCAGTCGTAAATCGCGCCGTTCTGGAGCGAAAGCTCCCGTATGTCGCAATGCGGCAGCAGGTGCTTGCAGATGCGCGTGCCGACCTGGAGCGTGTTGGACGTCGTCTTGTCGGACGCGTGCAGCATCAGCACCTTCGGCCGTTCCTTCTTTTCCGGCGCGAATTCCATCAGCCGCGAAACGAGCTCCCCTGCGGCCATGCGGTATGCGTCCGTCGGCTCCACGCCGCGCCGTTTCGCCTGCACGTGCCAGTTTCCGAGCGATCCGGTCGCCTCGACCAGCGGCCTGCCCGGAAAAAAGCCGCCCGCCATATTCGCAGCCAGCGCAAGCGTGTCCGCAATCTGCTTGGTGTAGAGTTCGCAGGCACCGTCGACGATCATCGCGCAGGCCGCGCCGTCCAGCGCGTCCGGATGCGTCCGCAGCGCGGCAATCAGCGCGCAGAGCTCGCCGTCCATCCCGCTTTCGCCGACGGCAAGTGCAAACAGCACGCGCCGGTTTTTGAGCTTTGGCAGCGCGTCGCCCGCAGAAGCGGTTTCGTGCGCCACGCCGTCCAGCGCAAACGAAAGCACCGCGTCGAGCCGCGTGCGTTCGCCTGTTTTGACGACGATCAGTCCGCCCATGCCGCGTCAAACTCCTTTAGCTTGCTGTAGCTTTCCGAAATGCGTCGATAGAGTTGCCCGTTCAGCGGCTGCCGGAGGATTTCCGGTCCGTTTTTCGTCAGCCGCGTTTTGCAGCCGAAATAGGCTCCGCCCATCGGGACCGCCGCGTCGTGCCACTGCCCGCGCAGCATACGCAGGATCGAAATCGCCGCCGAAGACAAGCCCGGCGCGATATACGGCTTGTACCCGAGTTTGCGGATCGCGAGGTTCGCCGTCACCGTCCGTTCGGTGAGCCGCATCGACAGTTCGTCGTCGTATCCCTCGTCCGGCGCGTTGGCGACGACCAGCCCGTTTCCATGCGGGCCGAACGCGCAGACGCCCGCAGCGCCGCCGCCGCGCTCCGCGCAGTAGTTCGCCCGGGCGCACATCACGCCGAGGCCGAACCCGCGCACCTGCTCCGGCAAAAAACCCTTCCAGTCGAATTCGCCGGACTCGTTTTGATTGCTCATCAGGAACACCGCCCGGCTGAGTTGGTCGACCGGGTCGGAAATCTGCAAAAACAGCCCGCAAAAACCGGAATCGCGCCCCCGTTTGGCATAGGCGCGCAGCATGTCGCGGTTGGCGCGGTACTGCGCCATCCGTACGTCGCCGCGTTCCTCGCCGACCGGCGGCACGCCTTTCGACGCGGTGAACAAAAGCGCGCCGCATTCGAACAGCGCACTCTGGGACAGTATTTGCACGTTTGGCAGCGTTTCTTTGTCGCCAACCGGCAAAATCTGGTTCATTTCGGCCTCGTACCGCGCGCATTTCTTCGCGTCCGGGTCGAAAATGCCGACGTCCGCAAGCTCCGTTCCGAGCAGCTTCAGCCCGGTGAGCACCGTGCCGCCCACGTCTCCAAGGCCGACGAGGTTGAGGCGTGCCGGCTTTTTCCCGTATTCCCGCCAACCTTTGAGCACGTCGAAGCACCGCAAAAACGCCGTGTTGAGCACGCCCGCGCCATGCCTCCCCACAAACCGCGCAAGCGCGTCCTGCTTCTCCGCCGGTACGGCGGGCAAAAGCAGGTTCGCGCCCTCGGGTTCGTCCAGTTCGGCGATATCGTGGACGGCGAAATATCCCCGGCTGTTTTCCGGGTCGCGTTCGACAAGAAAGACCAGCGGCGAAAACGGCTCCTCCACCGCGATCGCGCCGCGCGGAAGCCGTCCGCCCGCCGGGACGAAGCAAACCCCGTCATACCGGTAAAACGCCATGGTTTTTACACATCCTCCGCGTGGGAAATACGCCGCATCTGCCGTATATCGTCCCGGATGAACGCGGATGCGACCGCGTTCAGGTCATACTGCACATGCGCGCCCTTGTCCGGCAGGCGCGGGCGCACGAGCGCTTCGCTCAGCCGCCGGAGCGTCAGGCCGGTGCCTTGCATCTTCAGGTAACGTTCCTCCAGCACGCTCAGTATCGTCAGCGCGCTGTTGAGCGCGACGCGCGAAAACTGCCGTACGGCCGGCGGCGGCGCGCCGTGCAGATATTTCGGATACTGGTACGGCAAAATGAGGTTGATGCTCGGCGGGAAATCGCGCACGCCGATCTCGCCCGAAACGCTGTCCCCGCCGAGGAACGGGAAGAGCAGACTCTCCGTAAACCAGTACAGCATGTTCGGAATAAAGTATTCGCAGTCCACTTCGCGTTTCTGTTCGCGCATGAGGTCCAGGCCCCTGCCGGACAGAACGCCGACGATGATCCGCTCGATCTCCACGCCCTGTTCGCGGAACAGCGGGTCGAGTTTTTCAAGGCGGTAGCCGTTGTGCAGCAGATCGTCGATCAGCAGCACAGGCCGCCGGAAGGACTTGAGCGTTTTTACCTGGTTGTTCAGCGGCGAGTACCCGGGCGATTCCGTGATGTCGAAGCCGCTTTCGTCGGCATGGAACACCTTGTCGACATGCAGCGCCTTCGTCACCGTGTTCGGCACGATGGTGTCGGAGAGGATCTTTCCGTACGGCACGCACATATACTTGCCGAGTTTCTTTTCGTCCGGCGGCACTTTGGAGACGCCGTTTCTGGCGCGCACCTTTTCGATCAGCCCGGCGTTGATGGCTTCCATATCGAAGCACAGCAGCAGTTTGCCAGGGAACATGCCCGTAATCGCGCGCCGCAGCGCGGGCCGCGTTTCCATGACGGCGGCGCGCACCGCTTCGTCGCTTGCAAACGGCTCCTTGATGCGCTGCAAAACGTCCTCGATCAGCACGAGCGGCGA
>CAYUUB010000092.1:0-7616 GCA_964447725.1 uncultured Oscillospiraceae bacterium | reverse complement strand
TGGAGGAATCCTTCTTTTTGCGGATCGCCAGCGTCGGCTGTTCGTCGCAGCCGATCACCTGCGTCGTCGCGGTCACGCGGATGCGCGCATCCGCAATCCCGAGCGCGGCGAGGCCGTCCCGCAATTGTTTTTCGTCACCGAAGAGGATCACTTCGGCGTCCTCCGGCAGCTCCGGTAAAACGAGCTTCACGCCTTCCAGCACCGCCTGCGGCGCATAGTCGCCGCCCATCGCGTCAATCGCAATCTTCAAAATACCATCACTCCCGTCCGCGCCGGCGCCTGCAAAAGCGCCGTCCGCCTCATCAAAAAATCCCCGTCGTCCGCGCCGCCTTTAAAAAATCAAATCATGATACCGTTTATCGCGCCGCCCCGGCGCGCGGGCCGCCGATTGATATATTATACGAAAAATCCGATTCGGATGCAACGCAAAAAAGACCTTCCGGCGCGGTCGCCCGCCTTGGAAAGTCTTCCGCTGCATAAAAGTATGTTTCGCCGGAGGTACTCCGGCTTCCGTCGAAGGATGGATCGTCAGGCGTTTGATTTTTCCTTCTTCTCCATGTCGACGACCTGTTTGCCGTCGTAATACCCGCAGGTTTTGCAAACCGTGTGGGACGGTACGAACGAGTGGCACTGCGGGCACTCGCTAAGCTGCGGCGCTTTCAGGTTGAAGTTGCCCGCTCTGCGCGAATCGCGCCTTGCCTTGGATGTTTTTCTCTTGGGTACTGCCATGATAATCCCTCCTATTCTTCATCAGATATCGCATCACGCAGAATACTCTTCCATGACGCTTCGGTTTGTTTGCATTGACACGTGGTTACGTTTAAATCCGCACCGCAAACGGGGCAAAGACCCTTGCAATCCTTCCTGCAAACGCTCGCAATCGGCAGCTCCAGGAAAAGGTTGTCCAGCACGGCTTTGTCGATTTCGAGTTCCTCGCCGGCGTAGGGATACGTCTCGTCGTCGCCGGGGTCGTCCGCTTCCTTGACGAAGCGCTCCGAAAACGAAAAGGTTAGCCGCTCGACAAACGCTTTTGTGCAGCGCGCGCAGTTGGCGTCGATCGCGGCTTCCGCGCGTCCGCTCACCGTAAAGGCCTTCCCGTCGTAGACGTACGTGCCCTTTACGTTCACCGGCCCGTTGAACGTGACCGTCCGGCTGCCGTAATCCTGCGGGCCCACCGTCTCGCTGATTTCAAACGGGAACGGCTCGCCGACCTGCCGGATCGCGTCCGCTGCTCGAATTCGCATGATTTCCACCGCCTGTCCGCCGAGGAAATCGGCGCGTACGATTGCCGGCGCACAAAAAAAGTTACTGCGCATTTCCACGCAACCTTAGATATTCTATCGACAACCGCGCCGTTTGTCAATAACTAAGCGGACGGATTCCTCTGAAAAAAGCGTCCCGCCGCCGTGTTTTTCCGTTTTGCGTCGTTTGGAGCGAAAACATCCTCTCACGTGCGGCCTTTCCCGCCGTAATGTTTGCCGCCGGTTTTTTTGCCGCGCTGTTTGCCCGGCGCACCGCGGCTGTCCCGGCGGCTGTTTTTACTATTATATTGCGCCCTGGAGGAGCGTTTCGCGCCGTCGTGCTTTTCGCCGCGCGCCGGCGCATACCCGTCGCGATAGTCCGGCGGAACGAGGCAGTCCCCGCCCGTGCCGATCAAATCGTCCCGGTCCGCCTTGCGCAGCGCCTTTCGTATCAGCGGCCAGTTCCTTCGAATGTGGCACTGCATGAGCGCGCGCTGCATCGCCTTTTCCTCGCGCGTCTTTGCGACGTATACCGGCCGCATGGTGCGCGGGTCCAGTCCCGTATAGTACATGCAGGTGCTCAGCGTGCCCGGCGTCGGGTAAAAATCCTGTACCTGCTCCGGGCGGTGGCCGGTTCTTTTCAGGTACAGCGCAAGCTCGATCGCGTCGCTGAGCGTCGCCCCCGGGTGCGAACTGATCAGGTACGGGACCAGATACTGCTTCATGCCGAGGCTCTTGTTCAGCGCCTCGAATTTCTGCACGAACCGTTCGTAAACGGCGTGCGGCGGTTTGTTCATATATTGCAGCACGCGGTCGGAAACGTGCTCCGGCGCGACCTTGAGCTGCCCGCTGACGTGGTGGGCGATCAGCTCGCGCAAAAACGAATCGTCGTGGTCGAGCAGCGCGTAATCGTAACGCACGCCGCTGCGGACGAACACCTTCTTCACGTTCGGGACCTGCCGCAGCTCGCGAAGCAGCCTCGTATAGTCCGCCTGCGACGCGTCGATATTTTTGCACGCGGAAAATCCAAGGCACTGTCTGTCCGCGCAAACGCCGCTTTTGAGCTGCTTAGCGCAGGCCGGGTGGCGAAAATTCGCCGTCGGCCCTCCCACGTCGTGGATGTAGCCCTTAAAGTCCGGCTCTTTTGTAAGCCGCTTCGCCTCGTCCAGAATCGAAGCGTGCGAGCGGGACGTAACGACCCGCCCCTGATGGAACGTCAGCGCGCAGAAGCTGCAGTTGCCGAAGCATCCCCGTGCGGACGTGATGGAAAACGAAACCTCGTCGATGGCCGGAATATGCCCCTTTGCCATCGGGTGCGGCCTGCGCGTATAGGGCAGCGCGTAGACCTCGTCGAGTTCGCCCGTGTCCAGCGGCATGGCCGGCGGGTTGCAGAGCAGGCATCCCTTTTCGTGCGGCTGGACGAGCCGCCTGCCGCGGACCGCGTCCTGCTCGCGCGCCTGTGTCAGGAACGCTTCGCAGTATTTTCGCTTGTCTTTGGCGACCTCGCCGAAGCCGGGCAGGACGATTGCGTCCTTCGCGTCGTCCGGCGAAGAAATTCGCACGCAGGTGCCCCGTATCCCCGTCAGTTCGCTTACGGGCGTCCCAGCGTTCAGCGCGTCGGCGATTTCGACGATCGCGCGCTCGCCCATCCCGTAAACGAGGATGTCCGCGCATGCGTCGTAGAGGATCGAGTGCCGCACGCGGTCGTCCCAGTAGTCATAGTGCGCAAAGCGGCGCAGGCTCGCCTCGATTCCGCCGAGAATCAACGGAACGTCGGAGAACGCCTCCCGGCAGCGGTTGGCGTAGACGATCGTCGCGCGGTCTGGCCGCCTTCCCGCCTCGCCGTTTTCCGAATAGGAATCGGTTTTGCGGCGCGTGCCGGAAACGGAATAATGGTTGACCATGGAATCGAGGTTGCCGGACGAAACCAAAAACGCCAGCCGCGGTTTTCCGAGCGCGGAAAACGCATCCGCGCTGTGCCAGTCCGGCTGGACGATCAGCGCGACGCTGTAGCCGCGGCTTTCCAGCAGGCGCGTGATGATCGCCGCGCCGAAGCTCGGGTGGTCGATATACGCGTCTCCCGTAACAAAGATGAAATCCGGCCGGTCGATTCCGCGCGCGTCGAGTTCTGCGCGCGAAACGGGCGGAAATTGTGCAATACTGTCTGGCTTCATTGCTTTTTATCTTCGGGCGCGGCCGCATGCTTCGGCATATGCGCGGGGCTTTCTTCCGCTCCGTCGGCGGCCGGCTGCCGTTCGTCCGTCTGCGGCTTCGCTTCCGGGCGGACCTGTCCGCCCAGCGAGCGCAGCGTTTCTTCGAACGAGCGGATCGCGTCTTCCGTCGAAAACTTCGCCTGCTCCGCTCCCTGCGGCTTCGGCTCCTGCTTTTTGTCCCCCGTGTCCGGCGCGGGTTGTGCCGCCGGCGTTTGTATCGCCGGCCGTGCTTCCGGTGCGCGCTGCGGTTCCGTCGTTTTGGTCGCGGGCTGTGCATTTGCCGCGAACCCCTGCGGTGTTTGCGCCGCAGGTTGCGCCTTTGTCGCCTCCGGTATGCTTTGCGGCTTCGGCGCTTGCGCACCGACCTGCGCGTTTGCCGCGGGCTGTGTTTTCGTCGTTTCCGGTATGCTTTGCGGTCTCGATGTTTTCGGAACCGCCGCTGCCGGTTTTTCTTTCGTTGCATTGGCCGGCTGCGCGGCGGGCACTTGCGCCGTTTTCGTATAGCCCTGCCTGTCGCGCTCGGAAAGATTGTCCAGCAGTTCGTCGAGCCAGTCTTCGCGCTTCTGCGCCGCTGGCGCATTCGCCGCCTGGTCGTTCTTCGGCTCCGGCGGCTGTTGCTGCGCGGCAACGCGGCTGACCCTCGGAGCACGGACCGGTTTCGGCGTTCCGTTGCCACCGCCGCGCGTGATCGAACGCGCCGCCTTCGTTTCCGGGCGTTCCTGTTTTCCCTTTTGCTTTCCGGGCGCGCTTCTGTCCGCGCGTTTTGCCGGGACGCGGGCATTCCCTGTCCTCTCCGGGAGTGAACCGCGCTTTTTCGCCGATTTTCCGGAATCGATCGCCTCGCGCATCTCCGCAACCGGCGGTCGCTTGCCGTTTTCAAGCTTCTTCAGCAGGTACTCCATTGCCGTCAGCATTTCCTTTTTTTCCGCCTCATACTGTTCGATGGCGTCGATCACCTCGTCCAGAAAGCGGTCCACTTCCTCAATATCGTACCCCATGAACGAACGCGTGAATACCTTGCTTACGATGTCTTCCGTGCGCATGCGGCGCCCTCCTTGCAAAAACAGGCACACCATTTTGCTGATGTGCCGTCAAAGAATCGTTGTTGTTCGTTTTTTGCGGCCTTCAGATCAGGTCGCCGTAATCGTCCTCGCCGTTGCCGACGACGTCGTAGTTGTTTGGCGCGACGACGAAAATCCCGCGGGAAATCTTGCACATCGTCCCGTTGAGCGCGTAGACCGCGCCGGAAAGGAAATCCAGAATGCGCTGCGCCGTATCAATTTCGAGCTCTTCCATGTTCACGATCACCGGCTTGCGGTTTTTGAGATTGTCGATGATGCTCTGGGTGTCCTCGTAGCTCACCGGATGATACACGATCATCTTCATTCCGCCGGAAATCGGCAGGTTCGCGCCGGTCGAATTCGACGCGCGCTCGCTGCGCCGGTGCGACGCCGCGCCGCCCCGGGTGTTGTTAAAGCTTACGACGTTATTGCCCTGCCGGTCGTCCGCATCGTCGCCGCGGTAATACCCGTCGTCTCTGCGTTCGTCGTCCAGCTCGTCGCTTTCCTCGATACCGATAAAATCCAGGAATTTTGTATACAGGCTTGCCATCCGTTTTCCTCCGAAAAACCATCAGCCGCGCACGGCGGCGTTCCATTTCGTTCTGGTTATTTTTTGTCCCGCGCTCCGAAAATACGGGTCCCGACGCGGACTTCGGTTGCGCCTTCTTCGATTGCAACCGCAAAATCGTGGCTCATGCCCATCGACAGCGTGTCGAATTGAGCGAACGTGCCCTTGTCGCGCAGCGTGTCGAACAGCGCGCGCATCTCTTGAAAATACTTCCTCGCCTGTTCCGCTTCCACTGCGGGCGGCACGCACATCAGCCCGCGCACGCGCAGGTTCGGGTACTGCCCGAACGATTCCGCGAAACAATCCAAGTCCACATCCGTGACGCCGCTTTTTTGCTCTTCTTCACCGATGTTGACCTGGATAAGAATATCCTGTATCACATCGCGCGCCTCGGCTTTTTTCTGCAGGAGGCCCGCCAGGCTTTGTCGGTCGACCGATTCGATCATGTCCGCAAAACCGCAGACATATTTTATCTTATTCGTCTGCAGATGTCCAATAAAATGCACGAGACAGTCGTGCTGTTCAAAAAAAGTTTTCTTTTCGGTCAATTCCTGGGCGTGATTTTCCCCGAATACCCGCTGTCCGGCGTCCACGGCCTGCGCGATCTTGTCGACGCCCATATACTTGGACACCGCTATCAGCTTCACTTCGTCCGTTTTCCGTCCCGAACGCATGCAGGCCTGCGTCATTTCCTCGCGTACCTGCTCTAAATTTTCCGCAATACTCATACTCATGGCTTCACATACTTCTGTCCCGCGGTCAGCGTGTTGGAATCGTTTTTCGCGCGTATGACCGCCTTTTTGTCGTTTTGCGCGAGGATGTCCACCTCGACGCGAAGCACCGTATCTCCATAACTGATGTTGATGCCCGCAACGCCGTCGACCATCTCGATCGCCTTCAGCGGCACGACGAGCCCCTGCGCGGATTTCGAAATCGTCGCCGTTACGGTACGGGTGCCGATCAGTTTGCCGATATCCACGTTGAATTCGAGAATGTTCACCACCGCGTTTTCCGAAACGGTGCTTTCCCGCGCGGTCGCGGTGTACGCCTGCTCGGAATAATCGGTGAATACCACGCTGTACTGCTCGCCTTCGGCAAGCCGCATCGGGTCGTCGGAATCCGTTACGAACGCGATGAACCAGTGCGTGTTGTCGATGATGCGGTACAGCGGCGTTTCGCTCGTCGACTCCGTCGTGCTGGCCGTGTTGCCGCCCTTTACGACGGTGTTGATCAGCGCGGAGTTGATGGTTGAAAGCTTGTTGACGTTGAGCACCTGCTCATAGCCGTCGAAGTAAAAACTCACGATGCCGGTGCCGGACGTGTTCTTGATGTCGCGCTTCCAGCCGGAGATCGTCGTCTCCTGGCTTTCCAGGTCGCTGTAGAGCGACGAAAGCGTCGTGTCCGGCGTCACGATGGACTTCATGAGCGTGACGCGCTGATCCTGCAGGTCCTTGAGCGTCTGTTCGAGGTCGAGCATGTCCAACTCGCTCTCGCCGCGGGATACGGCGCGGATCTGGGATTCGACGGTCGCAAGGTTTGCATTCAGCTCCGAAAGCTCCGCGGGCTCCTGTCCGCCGAGCAGCTGGAGCTGATACGTGTAGATCTGCTTTTGCAGGTTGAGCAGCGTCACGAGCGTTTCGTCCTGGTAGCCGCGTTTGTAAACCTGCGCAATGATCTGGTCGTTGCTGACCGTTTCGCCCTCGGTCACGTCGAACGTGATCTTTTCGTAAGGCTCGGTCATGACGGTCGTTTCGTCGCGTATGATCGCGGCGGAAACCTCAAGGTCCGCGCCCAGCGTGCCGAACTCGATCTCGCCCGTCTTCTTCGTCACGTTGACGATCACGACGACCAGCGCGATAAAGCCGACCAAGCTGAGGATAACGAGAAAAAACCGCCCGCGGACGCGTATTCTGGATTTAGCCATTCGTTTCACCGCCGACTTCGTATCCCTGCTTTTCGCTGCGCCCGTACTGCCGGTCGAAATTCTCCCGGTTTTTTGCGCGGTAAAGCTCGAACAGCTCCTCCGCGTCCATGCCGCTCTTCAAGCACATGCTCACGAAAAAATGCAGCACGTCGACAAGTTCGCCCTTGAGCGCCGCGTCGTCGATCTCTTTCGGGTTTTTCCACCACTTGAAATTTACTTCGTCCAATACCTCGGAAAGCTCGGAAATCATGGCGAGCACCTCTTTCTGCATCCAGACTTCCTTGGAATAGGAAAGATTGCGCCGCTTTGCAATGTCGCCGTCGAGCGACTGCTGCATTTGAAAAATCACGTCCAGCTTGTCCATGTCGTCCTCCATAAACCCGGTTCGCAGAGCGAATCCGCTCGTTCATCCAATCCGCTCCAGCAGCGCCTTCTTCTGTTTGCCCACGCGCCCCGCAAGCGCGACGCACGCGTTTTCCCACTCGAGGCACACGGGCAGAATGCGCTCCACGTCCTCCATTGTAACACATTCAATCCGGCGTATCATTTCCGCCTCATTATATTCACGTTTTTGTAACAGGAGCGTCTTGCCGAGCACGTTCATGTGCG
>CAYUUB010000091.1:0-7647 GCA_964447725.1 uncultured Oscillospiraceae bacterium | reverse complement strand
ATTGCCAATACTCTTCTGCGTCATATTCAAAAAAAGGCAATTGCTGCCTAAAATGGGATTCGGCGGCAAGCGGGCCGCGCTTTTCTATCTCTATGGTGCGTTCATCGGGGTGATTACTTGCGTTGCCTGCATAACAGCATCTGCGCGCCTCAATGGTGTTTCATTTCAGCAGGATTCCGTCGCGATTCCGCTCCTGATCGTATATGCTGTTGCCTACATTGTCCAGGGAATGGGTGAAGAGGTGTTGTATCGCGGATTTTTGCTGCACATGCTCCCAAGCGATAAAGGCATGCTCGTTCCCGTCCTGATCAGCGCCGCCTGCTTTTCCGTTTCACACGCGGTAAATACTGACGCTGGCGTTCTGTCGCTTATCAACATTTTCCTGATTGGCGTTTTTCTTGGGCTGCTCGTGGTCACATGGAACAACATCTGGCTTGTCGGCGGGTTCCATGCGTTTTACAACTTTGCGCAAACAAACTTCATCGACGCAAGCGGTTCTACGGTCACCGGGGCAGCGTTGTACCGCTTTCCCAGCGGATATGCCTTCAATGTCGAAGGCTGCTGGCCTACGACTGTGCTGTTCGCAGTGCTCGCCGTGGTCATATACGTTTATGCACGCAAAAAACGCCGCATCGCTTAAATAAAAAAGTTCGCCTTATATTTTCTCCTTCTCCCAAAACCTGCTATAATATAGATGACCCTACAGCGGTCGCATCGACCGGCATATAAAAAAACAATTACAATTGAATATCGCGCCGCCCGACCGCATACAGATTTGCGTTTTTTGTTTCGTTTCAACCAAGGACCAGCGAAAAGGAGTGGAAGCCATGAAGACCAACAAAACCGTTCTCACAAGCCAGCCACCCGACCAACCGGCCACGCACGAAGTGAAATGCCCTTACTGCAACGACACGGGTTATTACCAGCCGATCTTCGGGGAAGACGATCCGCACTACGGCGAAGCGGATTATTATGAACCCTGCCCTTTCTGCGATGCATATGAAAAGGCGAATGCGCCGCACGTCACCCCGCCGGACGCGCCCTACGACCCGCAGCCCAAGGCGAGCGGGCACGAATTGCAGGTGTTCGCCGCCGTCGGCGTCGTTTGCCTGCTGATCGCCGCCGTCATCGGCATCGTCCGGGCGATTTCGCTGTCGAAGGCCGGCGCGATCCCGCACCCGTTCCATGGCGGCTACGGCACGGCGTGGATCCTGCTCGGCATCGCCGCAGGGCTCATCGTGCTCGGCGTCGTGCTGATCGTTACGCACCGAAAACGCCGGCGATGAACGTTCCCTCTTCCTTTTCGAAAACGGAAAACAATACGCAGAATTTTTTGAATGCGAAAGGCATCGCTTTTGCAGCAAAAAAACAGCAACTTAGATTTTAGGAGCAAAACAAACAATCATGGACGTTTTTCAGGCAATTTCAAACCGATCGAGCTACCGCGGCGCGTATAAACCCGCGCCCGTACCCAAAGAGGACCTGCAGAAAATCATGGACGCGGGACTGGCCGCGCCGTCCGGCTGCAACAAGCAGACGACGAGCCTGATCGCGGTCGACGACCCCGCGCTTCTGGAAATTCTGAAAGGTTTAACCGGCTTTAAGGTCGGCCGCAGCGCGCCGGCACTGATCTGTGTGCTGACCAAGCGCATCCTGGCCTATCGCGACGTCAGTTTTCATGTGCAGGATTATGCCGCGGCGATCCAGAGCATGCTGCTGGCGATCGTCTCGCTCGGCTACGAAAGCTGCTGGGTCGAGGGGCAAGTCACCGGCACCAACGGGCTCGGCCGCAAGATGGCGGACGCGCTGAACGTGCCGCAAGATTATGAACTGGTGTGTTATCTGCCCGTCGGCATAGCGGACCAGCCGCGTACGCACGTTAAAAAAATACCGTACTCCGAGCGTGCCTGGTTCAACGGGTACCGTAAGGGCTGAACTGCGCGCACAAAACAAAAAAGACCGGAGTCCGATTGCGGCTCCGGTCTTTTTTTATCCCCCGAGAAGTTGTGCGTACCGTTCTATGAGCGACTGCGTGTAGCGCTCCGCCCCGCGCGCGTTGAGGTGTTCGTGGTCGCCGAAGCAGTCGTCCGGATAGGTATCGATCACCGTGTTGACGATGATGCCGGGATAATCCGCCGCAAGCGAGTCGAGATAGTCGACATACTGCGCGGCAAACGCTTCGTGCATCGCCTGCTGGGAGGCGAGGTTGAGCGGCGGCCGTTCGATCACCACCTGAATCCCGCTGTCCATACAGATCGACAGGATCTGCCGTATCTGTTCGTCCAGCAGCGGCGAAACGGAAAATTCCTCGTACATGACGGAATCCGTCGCCTGGCCGTTGCTCTCCTGCGTGCCGTTAAGATGGTAGCCGCGCATCTCGTTCGTATACGCGTACCATTCCCGGTTGAGCTTGAGGCGGCCGCGTTCCTGCAGCATCCCGATATATGCGGGCAGGTATTTCCCCGGCGAATAGCAGGCGTACGAGAGCATGTCGACGTACGGGCTGTCGGTTTCAAACAGGGCAAGGTCGTTCAGCTCCGCCGCGCGCCGCAGGATTTTCGCCTGCTCGGAAAGCGGCATATAGTGGAAATATGCGTTCCGCTCCCAGAAGGAGCTCAGTTCCATATAGTGGTTTTGCCCGTATCCCATGATGACGAGCGACGGCGCTTCGTGGCAGGCGAGGTACGTTTCCAGCGAATAGCGCATCTCGATCGGCGACGCGCCGCCGAGCGCGAGGCTGAGCGCGTCGTCGCCCCACAGCGTCGGCATCACGCCGGACTGGATGAGCGAATCCCCGAGGAAAAGCACGTCCGCCTGCACGCTTTCGTCCGTAAGCGTGTCCTTCTGCCATTGCCACATCGGGTATTCCTTGTCGAGGATGCGCATCGGCCACACGGCCAGCATCAGTATGAACAGGATCAGAGGTAACGCTGCGAGCAGGCATTTTGCCGCGAGCGGCAGCGCGCCGTTTTTCGTCCTTTTTTCTGTAATTCCGTTTGTCTGCAAAATCCGGTCGAATCCTTTCCGCGTTTGGCGTTTCCTATTCGGCGAGCGACTTGTAACGCGCAATCAGGGACTGCGTGTAGCGCTCCGCGCCGCGCGCGTTGAGGTGCCCCGGGTCGCCGAAGCAGTCGTCCGGGTATACCTCGATCTGTGTGTTGACGATCATGCCGGGATAGTCCGCGGCAAGCGCCGTAAGGTAGTCTTCATACTCCGCGGCGAACGTTTCGCCCGTCGCGTCCATGGTCGCCCGGTTGCAGGGCGGCCGCTCGACGACGAGCCGGATCCCGTTGTCCTCGCAAAGCTGCGCGATCTCGCGGATGCGCGCGTCGATCGCCGGCGCGACGACAAAGCTGTCGTACGCAACCGAGGCGGACGCGTCCGAACAGCTGTCCGCCATGCCGATCTGCAAATAACCATGCCGCTCCGCATAGCCGGCGTAGGCCGTCCGGTTCGTCTCCGGTCTGTCCTTTTCTTCGATCATGTTCAGCAGCGCGGGCAGGCACCGGTCCGGCGCATACAGCCCGTAAGCAAGCGTTTCTCCGAGGACGTTCACGTCCCCGAACACCGCCATGTCACCCAGCCCCGCCGCCTGCCGGATGAACGCGACCTGCTCCGAAATCGGCAGGTAGTGGAAGTACGCCGTCCGTATCCAGTAGCAGTTCATCTCGATAAAATGATTCTGGCCATACCCCATGATAACGAGCTTCGGCGCGTCGTGATGCTCCAGATAGGTTTCCAGCGCATAGCGCATCTCGACCGCCGTCGTTCCGGGCAGGCCGATGTTATAGGCGTTCTCGCCCCACTGCGCCGCCATCACGCCGCTCACCTCCAGCGAGTCGCCGAGGAAGAGTACGTCCGCCTGCACGCTTTCGTCCGTCAGAAAATCCTTCTGCCAGCGCCAGTCGGGATAGTCGCTGTCGAAGAACCGCATCGGAAAGAATAAAAACAGCGCGATAAACACAGCCAGCGGCAGCGCCGCAAGCAGGCACTTGAGCAGCACCGTCCCGCCGTTTTTCTGTTTTTTATATTCTTCAGTCTTCAAAGCCGGTAGCATCCTTTTAAAGCTGTTTGGGCTGCGTTCAGGGTTCGGCAAGATACGCATAGCGCTCATAGAGCGATTTCGTATACCGCTCGGCGCCGTTTGCGTTCAGGTGTCCGCATTCGTCTCCGAAACAGTCGTCCGGGTAAACGTCGATCTGCGTATTCACAATGACGCCGGGGAAGTCCGCCGCCAGCGATTCAAGATAGGCGGCGTACTGTTCGGCAAACGCCGCGTCCATAGCATCCTCGCTTGCCTGATTGAACGGCGGGCGCTCGATGACAACGCGGATGCCCGCGTCCGCGCACATCGACAGCATGTCCCGCATGCAGGCGTCCTGCATCGGCGAAAGGTCGAAGTATGCGTATTTCACGGAATCCGCCGCCACGCCGCAGCTTTCCGCCGTGCCGATCGGGTAATACCCGCGCATTTGTTCCGAAAACGCATATTCCCGCCTGTTGCGCGCAAGCCGGTCGCCGTCGTTTCCCAATACGTTCAGCAGGGCGGGCAGATATTTCCCGGGCGTATACAGCGCATATAGGCACGTGTCCCGGAACGCGTCCGATTCGCCGTACGTCTCGTTTTCCTCGTCAAACAGCGGAAGGTCGTTCAGCCGGGCCGCCTCACCGATAATTCGCAGGTGCTCCGTCAACGGCAGGTAATGGAAATAGACGTCCCGCGTCCAGTAGCCGTCCATGTCGATATAATGGTTCTGCCCGAACCCGATGATAACGAGCTTCGGGCTCTCGTGATGCGCGAGGTACGTTTTCAGTGTGTACCGCGCCTCGATCGGGGTCCCGCCGGCGAGCGCAAGATTGTAAGA
Organism: uncultured Oscillospiraceae bacterium; assembly: GCA_964447725.1. Lineage (GTDB taxonomy): Bacteria > Bacillota > Clostridia > Christensenellales > CAG-138 > UBA7703. Next base: position 2,782 of record CAYUUB010000091.1, on the reverse strand, counting down.
CCCTTCCCCCCAGACCGTGGGCATCACGCCGGATTTTACGATCGAATCTCCGAGGAAGATCACGTCCGCGTCCTCCCCCTCGCCGTAAAGAATGCTTTTTTGCCAAATCCAGACCGGATATTCCTGGTTGTAAAAGTGCATCGGAAAGACGATGAACAACGCGGCAAACAGCACAAACGGCAGCGCGGCCAGCGCGCATTTCCAAATGAGGCCGAACGCTTTCTTTTTCATTCCCCTCTCCATTTAAAACTGTGCGTAGAGAAATTCTTTCGTGGAAAAATTCACGGAAAGAATGATCATCGTAATCAGCGCCCAGTACATCGGCCAGCGCACATACCAGCCGCGCTTGGACACCCAGGTCCGCACGTCGATTCCGCTGTTTGCCATATAGTCCGCAATAAACAGCACGACGAGGCCGAGCGCCAGGAGCGCGTATTGCAGCCAGATCCAGTTCGGCTGATAAAACAGCGTGGTGTTCCAACCCGTTAAAATCCAGCCGACGGTCTTTAAGCCCGTGCCAAACGAATCGGCGCAGATGAAGATGAAGCCGAAACAGATCAGCAGCAGCGTCCTCAGCCGCGCAACCCACGGGAACCATCCGTGCTCATGGTCGAGGTTGAGCCGCCCGCTCAGGCGCGCCAGTGCGGGTTGGACGGACTCGCTGATGATGATGTAGAACCACTGCAAAATGCCGGACGCAAACAAAAATTTCATCGAACCGCCGTGCCAGATGCCGATTGCGACCCAGAGCACGAGCAGGCCGATATAGGTCGTCATCTTCTTGCCCGCGTTTTTGCCGAAGCGCTTCTTGAGCTTGCGGCCGGTCTTCTGGAGGCCGTCGCTTTTCAAAATCGGATAGAGCATGTAGTCCTTGAACCACAATCCCAGCGTAATGTGCCACCGGCGCCAGAACTCGCCGAGCGTCTTTGAGAAAAACGGCCGGTTGAAATTCTCCGGCAAGTGCACGCCGAGCGCTTCCGAAACGCCCATGATGATATCCATTCCGCCCGAAAACTCCGCATAGAGTTCAAACGCAAAGCAGATCGTCGCGAGTATCACCATCAGCGGCGCATAACTGTCGTAATGCAGATAGACCGCCTTGACGATCACGCTCAGGCGGTCGGCGATGACCATCTTCTTAAACAGGCCCCAAGCGCCGCGCTGCAAACCGCGCACGACGGTTTCGTAATCATACGCGTGCGGCGTGAAAAGCTGCTCCCGCATCTCGCCGAACCGTGTGACCGGGCCGGACGTAATCTGCGGAAAATAGCAGGCAAACAGTGCGTGCTTCAGGAAATTCGGTTCGGCGGGCGTGACCTCACGGTACACGTCCAGCACATAGCCGAGCAGGGACAGCGTGTAGTAGGAAATGCCGAGCGGCGCGGCGATATTGACCAGCTCCAGCCCGACGTGGACGGAGAACAGCTTGCCGAACCCGCGCGCGGCAATCACGAAGAAATTGAGGTACTTGAGCGCAACGAGCTCGACAAGCGTCAGAACGATCGTGATCACGAGCGCTGTTTTCCGCTTTTTTTCGTCCTCCGTCTTCTGGATCCACTGCGCGCCGAAGTACGTTACGATCAGCCCGTAGAGCAGGTACGGGATCATCTTCCAACTGCTGGCCAGCACGAAGAACGCGACGCTGGAGATCAGCAGCCACGGCCATTTCGCCTTGCCCGGCAGCAGGTAGTACACCGCGATCACGACCGCGGCGAACAGTACGAATGAAAAATCTACGATGCTCAAATACGCGTACCCCGATCAAGGATGATATCGACCATTTCGCCGACGTTTTTCATGCCGGTGACTTCTTTCATCGTAAACTTCATTCCAAAGCGTTCCTCGATGGCGATGATGAGGTTGATGTGTTCGAGGCTGTCCCATTCCTCAATGTCGTCGGCGACGGTCGTTTCCGTCAGCGTGATGTCTTCGTCGTCAAAGTTGTCCCGGAATACTTCGTTCAGCGCCTGAAAAACTTCTTCTCTGGTCATATTGTCTCTCCCATATGATTTACTTTTCTTTCCTGTCTTCCTTGAAAAAAGCAGGATAATAGAACTTCTTTAAATAATCCCTCAGGTTCGCTTTTCTTCCGCGAAAAGCGGACGGACCCCGACCTGCAGCATCGCGCTCGAAACGCGCCTGCCGCTCTGGTTTCGGATCACGGCGCGCACGCGGACGACCCGCAGTTCCGCATGCCGCTCGACGACCTCGCCTTCCACCGTCAGTTCGTCGCCGATGAACACCGGCTTGTGAAACTTCGCCTCCACGCTCTGCAGCAGGCTCCGTTCGCCGGGCAAAAACATCCCGCAGAGCGTCGAATACAGGCTCGCCGTCAGCATGCCGTAGACCACGCGCCCGGGCTGGCCCTGTTCCCTTGCATACGTTTCGTCCGTATGGAGCGGGTTTTCATCGCCGGAAATCGCGGCGAACGCGTCCATCATCCCGGCAGTGACCGTCCGCGAAAACGAAGCTTTCTTTCCAACGGTCATATCTTCAAACGTGTTTTTCTCCGCTTTCATGCTTTCAGCCCCAGTTTCGCCTCAATCGCTTTCGCAACGCCCGCCACGTCTAGTCCGTTCTGCGCGCGTACCTCCGCCTGCGTGCCGTAGCCGGATGCAAAGCAATCGTCGAGCCCGATGCAGTCGATTTTTGCGCATTCGCCCGCTCTGGAAAACGCGCCGCGCACCAGCATGCCCAGCCCGCAGCCTGCGTTGTGTTCTTCCAGCGTAAAGACGCGTCCCATCCCGTTTGCCGCGGCGACGAGCTTCGTTTCGTCCATCGG
>CAYUUB010000090.1:0-7669 GCA_964447725.1 uncultured Oscillospiraceae bacterium | reverse complement strand
ATACCAGGTGATGCTCGCCATGGAGATCATGGACACGGAGCTTATGAGCAGCATTTCCCGATACAGAGCGTATAAACAGGCGATTCCGTCGCCGTGGTTTACGGTTTACCCGGACATGGGGAATCTGTCCGCGTGGGGGAACGACGTTCTGGGCGAGCTGGAACTGGGAAAAAACGATATCGTTGCCGTGCATATCAAAGAAACGTTGCCGGTGATGGAGGGCGCACCGGGAAAATTCAAGCGCGTCCCGTTCGGAACGGGCTGCGTCGATTTTTCGGCAGCGTTTCGAAAGCTCGAACAGATCGGGTTTACCGGCCCCTATATGATCGAGATGTGGTATGAGAAGGGACAGGATGCGGAGCGGGAGATACAAAAGGCGCTTTCCTTTGTTCGGAAACAGTATCAAAAGGGGTGTGGCGAATGAAATATTACCTTGGGCTGGATAACGGCGGAACGACCACGAAGGCAGCCGTCTTCGACGGGAACGGAAGGCAGATCGCTTCCGCGGGAACATCCACCCGGATGCTGGTGCCGAAACCCGGCTTTACGGAGCGGGATATGGAGGAGATGTGGGAGGCGAATTGCCAGGTCGTGCGGGAGGCGCTGCACCGTTCGGGGTGCGACCCGAACGGCATTGCCGCCGTTGCCGTCTGCGGTCACGGCAAAGGACTGTATCTCTGGGGAAAGGATAAAAAGCCCGTCCGCAACGGGATCATCTCCACGGATAACCGCGCATGGGAATATCCAAAGCGCTGGGAAAAGGAGGGCGTTACCGGGCGGGTGTTTGCGCGTTCCTGCCAGCATGTGCTGGCGAGTCAGCCGGTGTCGCTGCTTGGCTGGCTTCGGGACAACGAGCCGGGTGCAATCGAACGGACGAAATACATCTTCGAATGCAAGGATTACGTGCGGTTTCGCCTGACCGATAAAGCGTATGCGGAGCGGACGGATTATTCGGGCGCGAACTTCGTCAATCTCCACACCGGGGAATACGACCCGGAACTGCTGGCGCTGTTCGGACTGTCCGATTGCTTGGATAAACTGCCGCCGCTGCGGAATGCGACCGACGTATGCGGATTCGTCACAAAGGAAGCGGCGCAGAGGACCGGACTGCCGGAAGGCACGCCCGTGGCCGGCGGTGCGTTCGATATCGACGCCTGCGCGCTTGCGGTCGACGTGACGGACGAAACGCATATCTGCATGATCGCGGGAACCTGGAGCATCAACGAATACATCCGGGCGACGCCGGTCCTGGACGGCAGCGTATTGATGAATTCCTTCTTTTGCCTGCCGGGATACTATCTGGTCGAGGAATGCAGCGCAACGAGCGCGGGCAATAACGAATGGTTTATCAAGACGATGCTGCCGGAAGCCGAAGAAGCCGCAAAGAAGGCGGGAAAGCGCTTTTACGACCAGATGGACGAATGGGTGGATGGAATCAAGCCAGGCACGTTTTGCCCAATTTTTCTGCCGTTTTTGATGGCGAGCAACACACACTCCAACGCGATGGCCTGCTTTGTGGGCATGAGCAACTACCACACCAGGGCGCATCTTGTGCGCAGCATTTACGAGGGCGTGGCGTTTTCGCATCGTTACCACCTGGAAAAACTGCTTGCCTCCCGAACGGAGCCGCCGAAAGGAATCCGGCTGGCCGGCGGCGTGGCCAGGAGCGCGGTATGGACGCAGATGTTTGCAGACGTAATGAATCTGCCGGTCGAGACGGTGAAAGTGAAAGAAACGGGCGCGCTGGGCTGCGCGATCATCGGCGCGACGGCGTCGGGCGCGTATGCTTCGCTGCCCGAGGCGGCGGATGCAATGTGTCGCATATCGGAGCCTGTCCTGCCGGATGCGGGCCGGGTCGCGATATACGACCGGAAATATCGTCTGTACCGGGCGACGATTGATGCGCTCGACCCGCTTTGGGACGATATACAGGCGTATAAAGATGGAAGAATGCAGAAAGTAAAGGAACAAGCAAGGAGGAAAATGCTATGAAGGGGCAACTGCCGGAAACGATGAAGGCATTGGTCGCATACAGCCCGACGGACTACCGGCTGGAAAAAAGCTGGCCGATACCGGAATGCGGTGCCGACGATATCGTCATAAAGACGGAAGGATGTGGAATCTGTGCGGGCGACCTCAAGTGCCGGCATGGGGCCGCGATGTTCTGGGGGGACGAAATGCAGCCCTCCTGGGTGGAACCGCCGTTCATCCCGGGGCACGAATTCCTCGGGCATATCGCAGCCATGGGCGACAATGTGGAAGGATATACGCCGGGCCAGCGGATCACCTGCGACCAGATTGCGCCCTGCGGAGAGTGCCGGTTCTGCAAAGACGGGCACTACTGGATGTGCCAGCCGCACAAAATGTACGGTTTTTTCAAAGATTACTGCGGCGGTATGGCGGAATATGTTCGAATCCGCACAAAACATGCGGTGATATCGCGCGTGCCGGAGGACCTGCCGCTGGAAAGCGCACTGCTGATCGAGCCCTACGGCTGCTCGAAGCATGCGGTCGACCGCGGTACGATCAAAAAGGAAGACGTGGTGGTCATTTCCGGTGCGGGTACGCTGGGGCTGGGCATGGTGACATACGCAAAGTCGCTTTCGCCGAAGCTGCTGATCTCGCTCGATTTGCAGGATAACCGCCTGGCGAAGGCAAAGGAATTCGGCGCGGACCTCGTTTGGAATCCCGCTAAAATGAACGTTGCGAAAGAGATCATGAAGCTCACGGACGGATACGGCTGCGACGTATACATCGAGGCGACGGGCCATCCTTGCTCCGTGACGCAGGGCATGCAGATGATCAGGAAGCTCGGCGTGTTCGTGGAGTTCTCGGTGTTCGGCGCGCCGACCACGCTGGACTGGTCGATCATTGGCGACCGGAAGGAGCTGGACGTGCGCGGATCGCATCTTTCGCCGTATGCATTTCCCTATATAATTGAGAACATTGCCAACGGCAAGCTTAAAACGCAGGGAGTTGTCAGCCGAATTTTCCCGCTGGACGATTGGGAAGCGGCGTTCGATTATGCGACGGGCAAACAGGGCGATTTCAAGGTTGCGTTTCGATTCTGAGACAATGGCGGAATCGAGAACGAGGCTGTTTGGACAAAAGCGCGCAGGCTTATGCCCCGCAGCGCCCTTTTCGGTTCATGCCGAAACTGCCCGAGCAACGGTGGAGACAGGCGTCCAACGCTCTGCGTCTTTCGACAAAAGGATATAGCGGTCAGCAGAAGTGGATTTCCAGAGCTTCGTCCAACCTAACGACGGTACAGTCCGTTTCCGGTGTGTTCGGGGGCAGCGTGCAGTAAACGGCAAGGCGCGTCCGACCGTTTGGAAGAGGCGCGAAGTGCCACACCCCTTTTCTGATGCGCACATATGCGCCCGCCGGGAAAGAGAACGCTTTGAATTCAGCCTTGTTTGGGTCCTTGCAGGGAAGGGCGAAGGCGGAAACGGCTCCGCCGTTGAGGAGGATCCATCCTTCGTCGGTCGCATTGTGAGACTCAACCTCCGCGATGACGGCCGCCTGCGGTGCCACATGGCACACCCCCGCAATAACCTGATTGCCGGCCATATCGAGGATCATCCTGTCCGGGAAATAGCATATAGGTTCGTCGGGTTTGTCGCAGGCGTAGATATTTACGATTTCGCCATAGGCGGCGAAGGCGTCGGCCGTTGCGGTGGCGGCATACAATTCTTTCATTTTTTCTCCTTTTAAAAATAAGACAAATGCCTTACATAACATTTGTCTTATTTCCTGTACGATTGGGTTGTAGGGATAAACGCTTGCGTTCTTCCGGATCATCGGGATGTGCGGCGAAGAACTCGCGTGCCGCTTTTTTTGATCACGGAAGAAGCTTGTATGCGTCGACGATGATGGGCCAGTCGGTCTCCAGGGTATAGGCCTCGACGCGTTTGCAACCGGGAGTGCCGCAGGCTGCCGCGTAGAACTTGGTTTCCGCGTCGATCATTTCAAGATAACTGACGCCGAAAGCGTCTGCGGACCAGGCTCCAACCTGGGAAGCATGGCACTTCATCATTTTGATTTTTGTGTCGTACGTGTCCGTAATGTTTACGAAGTACTGGGGATTGGTCTTGTTGGTCAGACCGCCAAGCGCGGTGCAGGTGAACAGCGGGGGCAGATGATCGGTGACGGGATGTTCCGTCTCCATCAGCTTGACCGTGGCAAGCACCCGGGCTTCAAACGCCAGATAGCCGCAGATATCGTGGTCCTGGTTGTAATCCTTGTATTTCGGAGGTGCAAACATGACGTCGGGGCGGGCGATCCGAACCGCTTCGATGAACTTCATCCGCGTTTCGCGGTCGTCGAAAAGCATTTCATCCTCGTAGCCAAGCCAAATCAAGTGGGCGCCGATTACGTCGCAGGAAGCCTGCGCTTCCTTGTGACGCATCTGCGCAATCTCGGCACGCGTCATGCCATAGGAGCCGATCTCACCGTTGGTTGCAACACACATATAGACTTCGTCGCCGCGCGCGGCGTACTTGGCCAGCGTGCCGGCCATACGGAATTCCATATCGTCAGGATGTGCGCCAAAAGCTAAAATGTTCATTTTCAACCTCCTAAATCCGTTCAGGCGTTTTTATTTACTCATGTAATCTATAACCGTATCAATCTGTTCTCCAAAGGAGAGATCGCCAAATTTCTTCTCGAAGAAAGCGCTGCCGATCGTGAAAGTCCATGCACCCGTGGCCTTTACCTCGTCAAGCCGCCGGAAGCTGGACACGCTGCCGGCCAGGCAGACGTCTCCGCGCACGTTCTTAACAAATTCCGCATTGAGCTTCGCTGGGTCGCCCGTATAACGATAACCCAACAGGTCGAATCCGGTGATGCCCTTGGTATCGACCAGATTGTTCGCTTCGTCGATGATCTCCCGGATTGAGCCTTCCAGAATGGAAGGACGTCCGGAAATTTTGCCGACAAAGGGTATGTATTTCATGCCGGCGTCCGCGGCGATTTTCTTGACGGAGTCGAAATACATCGTGCCCATCAGCACGTCGAACCCACAGCGGACGCCAATTTTGGCGCCTTCGATGCAACCGTCTTCCGTGTAATCGACCACTTCCAGAAAAGTCGTCTTGCCTGCGTCCTTCATCTTCCGGACGAGTTCCTTCATTTGATCTTCCGGGATACCGATTTCCTTGAAGCCCCAGTATTTTGCTTTGGAATTTTTGGCGCCTTCAAATACTTCGATGGCATCCGGAACGGTTTTATCGTTGTGGGTGAGCATTACGATGAGTTCAGGGATGTTTTTCATGATTCTTACCTCGTTAATGATATTATACTCTTCCCGGCGGACGTATCCGGCGGGAAACGGAATGCATCCTGCATGATTTCGGATTTGCCGGCGGAAACACGACCGCCGGCAAATCCATTGCTTCGGTTAGTCGACGATGCCGGCGATGTAGTCGGACAGGGTTTTGCCGTTGTAATAGAAGGAGAACATCTCTTCAACGTTGTCCTTGGTAACAACGGTGTTAGGATAGAACATGGCGGAGGGGATCTCCTCGCCGTTGAGCAGATTGACCATCTGGCTCATGCACCAGATAGCCGGGCTGGTAGAGGAATAGCAGCAGCTACCCAGCAGATCGCCGTTGTAGATGGACTCAAGGATGACCTTGTCGTTGTCGATGGAGGTAATCGGCACGTCGGAGTTGTTGGCCTTTTTCGCGTTGACCATGCCGATGGTCGCGGAGGAATACAGGCCGAAAGCGCCGATCAGATCGTCGCCATAGTTCATGAGCGCGCCTTCAAACGCAGTGTAGTGGTCCTCGGGGGAAGTGCCGCTCAGCTCGACGATTTCGATGTCCGGATAATCCGCAAAGGCGTCGATGAAGCCCTTGGCACGGGTTGCAGCGTTGGGATGGACAAAGGGCAGAGTCTGATACACGATGACGCCCTTCATGTCCGAACCGGAAGCTTCCAGCGCGTCAATGAGCAGCTGAGCGGCCATTGCGCCCTGTTCGGTGCACTCGGACATAACGACCGCATTGGCTTCGCCCGCGAGGGCCGGATTCAGCGTGATGACCGGGATATCGGCCTCTTTCAGTGCATCCAGGGAGCCTTGCACGCCGTAGAAATCGCAGGGCGCGAGGATAACGCCGTCAACGCCTTCCAGAATCCACTGTTCGATTGCCTGGTTCTGCGCGTTCTGATCGTAGTTTGCGTCGTTGACCAGCAGAGTGACGCCGCATTTTTCGGCATATTCCTTCATGGTGTCCAAAAGCATGGCGCCGACTTCGTCAACGGTGTAATACACTGAGAAACCGACCGTGTAATCGCCGTTGGCCGTGGGCATTTCGGTGGTGGGAACGTCCGGCACGTATACGGTACCGCCTGTGGCGGTATAGGTAACATCCGCATCTACGCCCAGATCGTTGTAATACTTGTTGATGTCCCAATTCTGATCGTCGAAGGGTGTAAAATCAGCTTGATTGGGATTGCCGGTGGAAACCGCCTCTTCTTCGGGAGCTGCGGTTTCTTCAACGGCGGCGGCTTCTTCCGTGGTAGCGGCCGCTTCCTCGGTCGTGGCTGAATCTGCGGCGGGGGCTGCGCATGCGACCAGGGACAGGACCATGGCCACAACCAGCAGCAGGGTAAGGGATTTCTTCATTTCTAGTTTTCCTCCTCATTTTATTTTTATTTTGCCTTATCAGGGGTTACAACTGTCATGCTATCCTGGACGGCGTTCGTTTCCGAACCGTCATACATAGCGACGCAATCAACAGATTCTGCGCAGGGGGGCGCGTCCGGCGTAACGGCCGGGATGCCGGCGGCATTTGGCGCATTCTGTGCACTCCTGCGGCCGCAAAAATCGCAGGCGGTCGTGATAACCGCATCCACATTCTGCAAAATTCACTGCTCAAACCTCCTTTATATTTGATCGAAATAAGCGAAACAATTCGGCAAAACTGCATCATTTAGACTTTGGAAACACACCTTAGTCCTTTACAACCATCTTGCGGGATTTAAGGGCGTTGTCCATCAGAATCGCAAGGATGATAACGAATCCCTTGACCAGCAACTGGACCTGCGACTGTGCGCCCAGCAGGGAAAGCCCGGTGTTCAGGATAGCCATGATCAGCGTGCCGCCCAGGGTCCCCCACATGGTGCCGAGCCCGCCGGAAATGGCCGTGCCGCCAAGGACGGCCGCCGAAATGGCATCCATTGCCAAATCCCCGCCGATATCGGGCATGCCTGCGTTCATCAGGCCGGAGAGGATCAGTCCGGCGATGCCGGCGCAGAACCCCATCATGGTGAAGCCGATCATCTTAATCCGGCCGACCGCAATGCCGGCAACTTTCGCCGCTTCTTCGTTGCCGCCGATACAACGGCAGTAGAATCCAAGCTTCGTGTGGTTGAACAGGAATAGCGCGATCACGAAAAACACCAGCATGATCACCACGGGCGTGGGGATAATGCCGAACACCGTGCCGTTGCCAAAGAGGTTCGTCAGCCACTTCAGCTTTATGGAAACGGTGCGCCCGGAGGTCAGCGTCTGCGCGATGCCGCGGTAAATATTCATGGTGGCAAGAGTGGTTAGAAAAGCCGCGATTTTTCCCTTGACGGTGATGAAGCCGTTGATCCAGCCGCATAGCAGCGAAAGAATAATGGACAGGGGGATCACGATGCCCGCCGGCAGGCCTTTGTTGAG
>CAYUUB010000089.1:0-7680 GCA_964447725.1 uncultured Oscillospiraceae bacterium | reverse complement strand
CAAAGGGTTCCGCCGACCAGCAGATGGGCGTCGGCATGGTCGTGCTCGGGCTGGCTTCCGTCATCATCGGGCTGAGCCTGTTCAAGGGCGCGCGGCGCATCCGCCCGACGACGGCGGTCGTCTTCGGCAGCATCGCGTACAAGGCCTGCCTTTCCATTGCGCTGGCGCTGGGGCTCCCGACCGAGTACCTGAAGCTCCTGATGGCGGCGCTGTTCGTGCTCGCGCTGATCGCGGGCGACAAGCCCGTTTTGAAACGGAGGGCGAACCATGCTGCTTGAACTGAAAAATATCCACCTGAATTTCAACGCCGGAACGCCCGACGAAATGCGGCTGTTCGAAGATTTTTCGTTCGGCGTGCCGCAGGGCGCGTTCGTCAGCGTGGTCGGCTCCAACGGCAGCGGCAAGACCACCATGCTCAACCTCATTTGCGGGACGGTGCAGCCGGAAGCGGGGAAGATCGTGTTTGACGGCAGGGACATTACGTCCGTTTCCGCGGTCAAACGCGCGGCGTGGATCGGGCGCGTGTTTCAGGACCCAAAGGCGGGCACCTGCGCGCACCTGACCATACTCGAAAACCTTGCGCTGGCGGACAATAAGGGACGCGCCTACAACCTCGGCCGCGGCGTGCCGAAGAACCGGCGCGAGCATTACCGCGCGCTGCTGTCACAGTGCGGGATGGGCCTTGAAAACCGGCTGGACACGCCCGTCGGCACGCTGTCCGGCGGACAGCGGCAGGCGCTCGCGCTGATCATTGCGACCATGTCCGACATCCGGCTCCTGATTCTGGACGAACACACCGCGGCGCTCGACCCGAAGTCGTCCGAAACGATCATGGTGCTGACCAACGACCTGATTCAACAGCGCGGCATCACGACCGTGATGGTCACGCACAACCTGCGTTACGCCGTGACCTACGGCGACCGGCTTTTGATGATGCACCAGGGAAGGACGGTCGTCGACAGGAGCGGGGAGGAAAAGCGGGCGCTCGCGGTGGACGACCTTCTGGACGTGTTCAACGACATCAGCATCGAAATGGGGAACTGACATGTTCCGCCGAAAAGCAAGTTTTTCGACGATTTCACGGCGCCGGTTTTCCGGCGCCGCTTTGCGTGCGATTTAAAAAATTTGCAACGAAAAATTTTACAGGATGGCCTGCTTCAGCCAGTCGGAAAGCGCCTTGAGCTGCCGCGGCGTGTGGAACCAGTGTTCCGCGTCTTGTGCGATGGTCAGCTTGCAGCCGAAACGGCTTGCGAACGCCTCCACAACGTTGCGGCCGATCATCGTGTCTTGGCCGCCGTAGAGGATCGCGGTCGGGATTTGCCAGCGCTGAATCGGATGCTCGCGCACATACGTATAATACTCCCAGCTGAGCGTCTCGCCAAAATCGGTCGGGACATCTCCCTTCTGCTTAAGCGTGTCCTCGTCGACGTTCGCCATTGCCATCATATTTTGGATGAGCCGTTCCATATCGAGCACGGGGGAGACGAACAGGCATTGCCGGATGGGTTCGCCCGGGAAAGCGAGCAGACTGAAATACGCGCCGAGGCTTTCCGCATAGAGCGAAATTTCAGCCCATCTGTTCTTTGCATATTGCATGATGGTTTGCAGATCGCGTGCGCCGTTCCACGGATTGCATGCATCGGGCTCGCCCTTGCGCTCCCCGTGTTCCGGCAGGTCGAAGCTCAGCACCTGATAACCGCGCCGTACGGCGGCGTCTGCAAAAGCCTGAAAATTCTCCTTGCAGCTCATCTTGCCGTGTACGGCGATAAACGCCCTGTCCGAACGATCGCCCCAGACGAGGGACGGGATGCCGCCGATACTGATTTTCTCCATGGGTTCTCCCTTTGTGAATTGTGTTACGACTCGAAAACGCAGACGCTTCCCAGCGCGTCCGCAAGATAGGGGACGGTGTTGAGCGCGGCGGACAGCGTGTCCGCGTTGGTGCCGATCTCCGCCAGCAGGCAAAGCCCCATGTGCTGGTTGTACCGCCCGACCTTCAGGCGGATCGGCTTGACGAGGGGCTGCGCTTCGTCTTTGATCGCGTCCATGACGGAGAGCGCGAACGTATAGTTGCTTTCCCAGTCGGGCGAAACGTCGTATTCGCCTTCGTAGGTGCCGATGCCGGTGCCGACCACGAAAAACAGCTTTGCGCACGGCGTGCCGTCGATGGAAACCGTGTTGTCCGAACGCCCGCGCTGCCGGCTGGCGTTTCGGTGCAGGTCGATATAGATATCGATATCGTCGTATGCCTGCATGACCTCCAGCGAGCGGGAATACGCGCTTGTCAGTTCCGGCGGCTCCACGTTCGTCGAGTCGTGCAGCACGGAAAATCCGCGCTCCTCCAGCGCGGCTGCCAGCGCGTCGCCGACGGCGACGACGTTGTACGCGTTGTTTTCCGTGCGCCCCGTTTCGGTTTCGATATAGTCGTCCGTATCGCCTTTGAGATAGGATTCCGTCGCGTGCGTGTGGTAGATCAGCACCGTCGGCGGTTCGTCGAAGGAGTAGGTCGTCGTGGAAAATGAAGCCTCGATATCGCTCCTTAACGTGATGTCGCCGTCCTCGTCGATCGTCATCTCCGGTTCCGGCGTGGGCGACGCGGTCGGCTCCGGCGGCTCGGTCGCCAGCAGGACCGGCGTGACCGGCTCTTCCGAAGGGGCCGGCGTGGCGTCCGCGGACGGCGTTTCGCCGGCGCGGCCGGAACAGGCAGCAAGGCAGCCGACTGCAATCAGCACGGCCAGCACTTTTGCGATGGCACCACATTGAGACGACGTGATTTTCAGCACTCCTTTTTACTCCTGTGTTTGCCTTCGGCGCATACGGGCAGGGTCACGTGGAAGGTCGTGCCTTCGGCCGCGCCGCTGTCGGCCCAGATCCGGCCGCCGTGCGAATGCACGATGCTTTCCGCAATGGAGAGGCCGAGACCGAACCCGCCTGCGCTGCGCGCGCGGTCCGCGCGGTAAAAGCGCTCGAACAGGTGCGGGAGTTCCTCTGCGGAGATCGGCGCGCCGGTGTTGTTCACATAAAGGCGGCAGTTTGCGCCGTCCGATTGCAGCTCCGCATGCACGGCGCCGCCGCGTCCGGCGTACTTGACGGCGTTGTCGATCAGGATTGCGCAGAGCCTGCGAAGCTGGGATTCGTCGCCGAGCAGCGTGACGTCGGGCTGAATTTCATCCTCCATCCGCACGTTTGCTTCGAACGCGACGGAGGCAAAACTAAGCAGCGCACCCTGAACGAGGTCGGAAAAATTGATGGCGGACAGGGCCTGCTTTGCTTGCTGCGAGTCCGATTTTGCCAGAAACAGCATGTCTTCGACAAGCGACTTCATGCGGTTGCTTTCGGACTGCGTGTTTTTGATCCACTGCGATTCCTCGCCGATCGTCCGCTCGGGATGCGCCAGCAGAATTTTCTGGTTGGCGAGGATGACGGTCAGCGGCGTCTTCAGCTCGTGGGACGCGTCCGCGACGAACTGCTTTTGCTGGGACCACGCTTTTGCAACGGGCCTGAGCGCCCAGTTCGCAAGGAACAGGCTGATGAAGAAAAACGCGGCGATGCCGAGAACGCCGACCAGCAGCGATGTGACGATCAGTTCCGCCATTTCGGAAAGATCGTCGCTGACGTCGACGAACGCGATACGCGTTTCCCCGTTTTCGACGACGCGCAGATAACGCAGGGAATAGGCGCGGATCAGGCCGCTGCTGCTGTCCGAATCCAGGGCGGTCTCCGCAACGCTTTGCGCGATTTCGTCGCTGACGGACACCGAATCGCCAACCAAGACGCTCAGTTCGCCGGATTCGTCTATGACGACCACGAAACCGGCGATCAGGCTGTCGCTTCTCTGCGGCTGGTCGCTGCGGGCGGTGGGCTTGCTGATTTCAAATTTCGACGTCGGCTCGTCGCTCCGCAGTAACAGCTGGTTGAGCGCATGGTCCGCGCTTTGCAGCTGCTGGCGGTAAGTGGACAGGCAGAGCGCGGAGAACACGATCAGTAGCACGACGAGAACGAGCGCCATATTGATCAGTATGAATTTCCGTTTGAGTTTTAGTATCATAAATTTACTCCGTGCCGAGCCGGTAGCCGAGCTTTCGCACCGTTACGATGGTGACGCGCGAGCCGAGATAGAAGAGCTTCTTTCGCAAAAACGAAATATACGCTTCCACATTATTGTCCTCCGCGTCGCTTTCCGCGCCCCAGACTTTCACGATCATCTGTTCTTTCGGCACGATGGTGTTCGGCGCGGCGAGCAGCAGCTTCATCACTTCGAATTCCTTGAAGCTTAAATGGATGTGTTTGGTTTTGCACTTGAGTTCGCAGTTCGACAGCTCCAGCGTCAGGTCCTCGAACGTCATCTCTTCGAGCACCACCTCGCCCTGACGGCGCGTCAGCGCGCGGATGCGCGCGGTCAGTTCCTCCGGCGCGAACGGCTTGGTCATATAATCGTCCGCGCCGCAGTCGAGGCCGGTGACCTTGCTCTCCAGCTCGTCGCGCGCGGTCAGGAGCAGCACGGGCGTCGCGATCTTTTCCTTCCGGAGCGCCCGGACGACTTCAAACCCGTCGCGCTTGGGCAGCATGACGTCCAGCACGATTACGTCGTAATCGCCACAGAGCGCATATTGATAACCGTCCTCGCCGTCGTACACCGCGTCCACGGCGTACTTCTGCTCGCGCATGATCTGTGTCAGCGCGTCGGACAGGCGCTTTTCATCTTCCACAATCAGGATTCGCATCGATCTTGCCGCCCCCCTCGTTTCTTTCAGTATAAATCGCTTTGCATAACGGATGCAATCGCCGCTTCGGTTTGCCTGTGGCGCATCCGGCGAAGCGCTTTTTCATATTTATATTTTCTTGATTGGAATCTTACCGTTTTTTTCTGAAAACACACTGAAATCAAATTTTCAGCGTGATTTCAGGGAAGGACTTTACAATTGCCGCATGAGAGGTGAAACCCATGGCACAAAACACGTTTGAACGCATCGAGGAAAAATATCTGCTCAACCCCGCGCAGCTGCGGGTCGTGCAGAGAGGGCTCATCGGGCATATGCATCCCGACCCGTTCGGCAGGAGCACGATTTCGAGCATCTATTACGATACGGACGACTACCGGCTGATCCGCGCGTCCCTTGAAAAACCGAAGTATAAGGAAAAGCTTCGCGTCAGGGGGTACGGCAAGCTCGGCACGGAGAGCAACGTGTTCGTGGAGCTCAAAAAGAAGTACGACGGTGTGGTCTACAAGCGCCGCGCGGAGCTGCCGCTTTTAGAGGCGGACGCGCTGCTTTCGGGGGAAACCGTTGAGACGGATTCGCAGGTCCTGCGCGAAATTCAGTATTTCATGAAGCTTTACAACCCGTATCCGCGCGTGCTTTTAAGCTACCGGCGGATCGCCTACACGGGCGCGGAAAGGGGACTGCGGATCACGTTCGACGATACGCTCCGCTTCCGCACCAGCGCGCTGATGATGAGCGCCGGTTCGTGGGGGCAGCCGATCCTGCCGCAGAATCTGACGCTTATGGAGATCAAAGTGCCCGGCGCGATGCCGCTATGGCTGTGCGACCTGCTCAGCGAAAACGGGGTTTACCCGACGAGTTTTTCAAAATACGGGACCTGCTACCGCGATTACCTTTACCCGGAAATGCGGCAGGCGGCAAAGGAAGGCAGCTATGCTTGAGAGTATTTTAACCACGGACAGCCTCACCGTTATGCAGTTTTTGACGCTGAGCGGCGTTTCGATCGGCCTTGGATTCCTTTCCGCTTTGGTGTATATGTATAAGAACACATACTCGAACGGATTCGTGCTGACGCTGGTGCTGCTGCCCGTGGTCGTTCAGACGGTGATCCTGCTCGTGTCCGGCAATCTCGGCGCGGGCATCGCCGTGGCCGGCACGTTTTCGCTGGTCCGCTTCCGCTCGGTCCCGGGCGGAGCGCGGGAAATCGCCGCGATCTTCCTTGCCATGGCGATCGGCCTTTCGACCGGCATGGGGTACATCGGCGTGGCGTGCCTGATGTTCGGCGTACTTGCGGCGGCAAGCCTTTTGCTGGTGAAGGTCCGCTTTGGCGAACAGGAAGCAAACCACAGGCTGCTCAGGATCACCATGCCGGAGGACCTGGACTATACGGACGTGTTCGACGACGTGTTTTCGGCCTATACCAAGCGCGCGCAGCTCAGAAAAGTGAAGACCACGAACCTTGGAAGCATGTTCGAACTGCAATACGACGTGACGCTGCGCGACGCTGCAACAGAAAAGCAATTTATCGACGCGCTGCGCACGCGGAACGGGAACCTGAACATCCTGCTGACGCGGACGCCGAGCGGGAAGGACGAACTGTAACGACACCGGCTCGACAGGAGAGCAACCTCGGAAGGAGGGCGACAATGAAACGATATAAACTTGCGATTGCGGCGGTCTCCGCCGCGATGCTGATCGGGTTTTCCGGCTGCAAGACGGCGCAAACCGCGTCGACGGAAGTGGAAACCATTACGATAACGGCCGCGGCGGCGACCGCGGTGGAGAATGCGGCCAGCGCCGCTTCAACCAGCTATACAGAGCGCGACTTGGCGGGAACGTATGACGAAAGCGAGGCGGTCTACGTCGACCTCTCCGATCTGGACGGCGACTACACCATTACGGAAAGCGGCGTGTACGTGTTCTCCGGCACGCTGAAAGACGGCATGATCCTGGTCGATGCCGGGGAAGACGACAAGGTGCAGATCGTGCTCGACGGCGCTTCCGTCACCAACAGCGACGGTCCGGCGATCTACGCCGTGGAGGCGGACAAGGTGTTTATCACCGCCGCCGAAGGCACGCAGAATTCGCTGTCCGACGGGAACAGCTATGCGGACGATTCCTTTGGCAACACGCCGGACGGGTGCATCTTTTCAAAGTGCGACCTGACGATCAACGGTTCCGGAACGCTGACGATCGACGGCAACTATAAATTCGGCATCGTCGGAAAGGACGACGTCGTGATCGCGGACGTGACGCTGAGCGTTACCGCGGAATCGGACGGCATCTCCGGCAAGGACAGCGTCTCCATCAGCAGCGGGACGATTACGATCATCGCCGGCGGGGACGGCATTTCGAGCGTAAACGACGACGATGCGGAAAAGGGCGCGGTCCAGATCGACGGCGGGACCATCGTCATCAAGAGCGGCGGCTCGTCCGCCGACAGCCAGAAGGGCATCAAGGCGCAGTATTCCGTGACGATCAACGGCGGAAACATCACGATCGACGCGGAGGACGACGCGGTCCACAGCGGCGAAGTATTGACCGTTACGGGCGGCACGCTGACGCTCGCCACCGGCGACGACGGCATGCACTGCGACAACGCGCTGGTGATATCCGGCGGGGAAATCACGGTTACGGAGAGTTACGAAGGCATCGAAGCCGGGACGATCACCGTTTCCGGCGGGACGATCGACGTGACCGCGTCGGACGACGGATTCAACGCGGCGGGCGGATCGGACGATTCCGCGTCCGGCAACGACCGCTGGGGCGCAGACAGCTTTGCTTCCGATTCGAGCAAGCAGATCATCATTTCCGGCGGGACGATCCACGTCAACGCAAGCGGGGACGGGCTGGACAGCAACGGCTCGCTGACCGTTACGGGCGGATATACCTATATCTCCGGGCCGACCAATTCCGCAAACGGCGCGCTGGACGCGAGCCCGGCGACGATCAGCGGCGG
>CAYUUB010000088.1:0-7699 GCA_964447725.1 uncultured Oscillospiraceae bacterium | reverse complement strand
ACCAGCCGGACCATTTCGTGACCATCTCCGGCATGTTCCACCGCATGCGCCAGAACGCGCGCGGGCTCGCGACCATCTGTATCCTGTCCACCATGCTGCTGGTCACGGTCTCCGGCACGCTTTCGCTCTACCTCGGCGGCGAGGATATGACGCGCGCCGCGTACCCGTACGATGCGCAGGTGTACGTGCCGGACGACGCGACGACGGAGCAGATCGTGGCGTACGATTCGACCCTGCAGGCGCTCGCGGCGGAATACAACGTGACGCTTACCGCGGACGGGAGCAAGCTTGTATACGAGCTTGCGGAGGACGAGGAGTACGCCCGGAACAACTTCGTCTGGCCGGAAGACACGTTTGTCGACGTTCCGACGCTGATTTTCTTCGGCGGGAGCTTCCGCTTCGAC
This sequence comes from uncultured Oscillospiraceae bacterium, assembly GCA_964447725.1. Lineage (GTDB taxonomy): Bacteria > Bacillota > Clostridia > Christensenellales > CAG-138 > UBA7703. The sequence continues at coordinate 7,295 of CAYUUB010000088.1, read as the reverse complement.
GTCTCCGGCGCGGAGGAGGACTGCCTGAGTTTCATTCAGGCGATCCGCGAGCGCTATAGCGAGTCGTTTTCCGAAACGCCGAATCTCATCGTCTCGGACGTCTTTACGTCGCGCGAGGACGGGTATGCGCTCTACGGCGGCCTGCTGTTCCTCGGCGCGTTCTTCGCGGTGCTGTTCCTTGCGGTCGCGGTGCTGATCCTCTATTTCAAGCAGGTGACCGAGGGTTACGAGGACAAGGAACGCTTCTCGATCCTGCAGCAGGTCGGCATGGACGACCGGCAGGTGAAAAAGACCATCGACCGGCAGGTGCTCTGGGTGTTCTTTCTGCCGCTCGGCGCGACCGCGCTGCACATGGTGTTCGCCAGCCGGATCATGGCGCGCATGCTGCGGGCGTTTATGCTCTACGACTGGGGCCTGGTGCTGATCACCAGCGCAGCGTCGCTGCTTGTGTTCGCGCTGCTGTACTTCGGCATCTACAAGCTGACCGCGCGGACGTACTACCGCATTGTGCGCAGATAAATCATTGCGGCCTTAGAAATTTGAAAAAGGTTGCAAAAGAACTTGCTTTTCCCGGGAGAACGGAATGCAAAAGAACGCAGATTTACGGAGGGCGCGGAGGACGCGCTCTCCGCGCTTTGTCGAAAAAAACGATTCGCCTTTTCGCCCTCTGCGGCAGGCATCCGCCGATCGCTATTGTTTCGCCGCCGGGCATCGGGTATAATCTTAACCATGGAAAAGAAAAAGGAAAACCGATTTATCGCCATGCTCAGGGAGCTTTGGCATACCGCGCTTGGATTCGGCAAGGCGCAGCTGATCCTTCTCGGCGTCAATTTTACCGTGATCACGATCGGCATGCTCGTTGCCGGGCTTAAGTGGTGGTCCCCGCTGATTGCGCTGGCCGTCAGCCTGCTCGACCTGCTGCCGGTGATCGGCTCCGGCATCGTCTTCGTGCCGTGGGCGATCCTTGCGCTGATCTTCAAAAATCCGCAGATGGCCATTACGGTCGGCGTCACCTATATCGCCATGGTCGTTTTGCGCATGGTGCTCGACCCGATCATCACCGGAAAGAACATCGGCCTTCCGCCGCTGATCACGCTGCTGGCCTCGGTCGGCGGGCTGATCGCGTTCGGCGGCGCGGGCGTGATCATCGGGCCGGCGATTGCGGCGGTTGCAAGCGTGATATTCCGCGTGATGTTTAAGAAAAAACAGGAAGCGCCGATTGCCGGCGCACAGGAGCGGCCAAAAGAAAACAAGGAAACGCCGCCCGAAGCATAACGGCGTTTAAGAGATTTGTCTATCAAGCGAAAGGAGATTGTTACATGGGTTTCTGGACGATCATCGGATGGCTGTTCGTCGGTGCGCTCATCGGCTGGCTGGCGAGCAAAATCATGCACGGCAGAGGCGGACTGGTGCGTAATATCATCGTCGGCATCGCGGGCAGCTTCCTCGGCGGCTGGCTGGCAAGCTGGCTTGGCATCGGCAACGGCGGCGTGAGCACGATCGGCGGTTTTCTGATCGCCGTCGGCGGCGCATGCGTGCTGATTTTTATCAGCCGGTTAATCGCCGGCAAGCGATAACGCAACTTTAACAAAACAGCGTCCAACTGGGCGCTGTTTTGTTATGCAAACTTCTTTCGATTGAGGTTGATCAATTTTGTTCCGGCTCGAACGGATCGGTGAGGCCCTTTCCGGCGAGGATGCGCGGGACGCATTTTTCGATTCGCGATTCGCGCGTTTTCGCCTGCTTCGCTTCGGAAATGTAGAGCGCGTACCCGCGGCGTCTGCCGGGTGTCAGCGATTTGAACGCCGCTTTCAGCGCGGGGCTTCCGTCCAGCCGCCATTGCAGTTCCTCCGGTAAAACGGTTTCGCCGGGCTTTTCAAACGGCACTTCATGACCGGCGATTTCGATTTCGATCGCCTGACGGATGCAGTCGCGCAGCGCGGCCGCCGCGGACGCGATCTGGCCGACGCTTGTGAATTTCGCCATCCGCATCGCCTGCGAATGTTCGCCGGGTTTCACAAGAATGCCGTGCGGATCGTCGATCAGGCTTCCCTTGAAAAAGCCGACCGCGCAGGTATCCCTGAACGCATAGAGGATGGCGACGTTGCTGCACGGCAGCGAATAGCAAGGCTTGCCCCACTTGATATCCTCGTTGAGCAGCGGCGTTTCGAGCAGAAGCGCGCGCAGCGCCTCCAGCTCCGGTTTCCATGATTTCAGATTGTTCAGGTAGGCGTCAACCTGATAGCTTCGTGCGTTTTCCGGCATGATCGAATCCCTCCCGATACAAATACATTGGTTCGTGTGCAAAACGTCTTTTCAGCTTTGTTCGATACATCCGGGCAAGCGATCATTTTTGTGAATCATCTCATAATTGAAGAAACAAGGGACTGCATTTCGTTGCGGCGCGCGCCCATCTCTTTTAGGAGCTTAAACTGCGTGCGCGCGCGATCGAGATTCTGCCCCTCGCGTGAAACGTGGAAATACACGTCTCCCGCGATGTGGTCCGCAAGGAAGCGCGTCCCGCATTCGAGCGTCATCATCATGGCCCCGACGGGCAGCATTTCGGTTTCCGTCTTTGTCAGGCTCTCGCCGCAGGTGGAAAGGTATCCGCGCAGGTAGGTTTCGTACAGATTCAGGTCGAAGTGGACCAACTCCAGATTTTGCTCGTCCTCGCTTGCGGTGGACGCGCCGAAACGGATCGCGTCGCCGAAGTCATGGACGCTGAGGCCCGGCATGACCGTGTCGAGATCGATCACGCAGAGCGCTTTTTTCGTCTGCGCGTCGAAGAGCACGTTGTTGATCTTTGTGTCGTTGTGCGTCACCCGCAGGGGAAGGTCGCCGGAGGATTGCAGATCGGCGAGCGTATGCGCAAACGATTCGTACGAGAGCGCGAACCCGATCTCCTGAAGAACGTCCCTGACGCGCCCGGCGGCGTCCGATTCGACCGCCTGGCGAAACGCGGCAAAGCGCGCCGGCGTATCGTGAAAATGGGGAATGGTTTCCGCGAGTTCTTCCGCGGGGAAGTCGGACAGTTGATTCTGAAACCGTCCGAACGCGACCGCGCTTTCGTAAAAGAGCGCTTCGTCCGCCTGCTCGAAGCAAACGCTGTCCGGGACAAGCTCGTAAACGCGCCAGTATTCGCCGTTTCGGACCGTATAACTCGTTCCTTCCAGCGTCGGGACAAGCGTCAGGACCCCGCGCGGGTCGTCGGTCTTTTTGCGGAGGTGCGCCGTGACAAGCTCGATGTTCCGCATCAGAGGAACGGGCTCGTGAAAGACGGCCGTATTGATCTGCTGGAGGACGTAACGCGAGCCGTCGCTGCAGACGACCAGCTGCGTGCCGTTGATATGGCCGCTGCCGTAAGGCGCGACGGAAACGGGTGCGCCGGCAAGCGCGAAGCGGGAAAGGACGGACAGCATAAGGAAAAGAACCTCCGATTGGTCGGGATTGTGTCATACGCTCCAAATGGGGTGATTTTTTTACTCTACGGCGTTTATCGGCCGAGCATGCGCTTCAAACCCGCGAAGAACTTGCCGTTGAGCATCAGGACGAGGCCTTCCACGTGTTTCGGGCCGAAGCCGGCGTCGCTGGAAGCCAGCAGGCGCAGCGGCGATTCATAGAGCAACGTTTCGTCCTGGGTTGCGCCGATGTCGCCATCCGCCGTTCTTCGCGAAATTTCCTTTTTGCCGATGCCGGCGAGGATTCGCGCAATCAGCGTGTGCTGCGCCTCGCGCAGCGTGGAGTTCTGCGTGAAGGGATCGCCCGGCGCGCGTTCGCGCTTTGGAAGCGGAGCGCCGAGCAGCGCGGTAAACGCGTCGTCCGGCACGTTGATCCCTTCGGAAAGGTCGTAGTAACACGGCGCGCTTTGCCGGAAATCCGGCACGCGCTGGTCGCCGTCCGCTTCGGCGAAGACGCTCGCGCGGAGGCGCGCGTTCCGGCTGGACGAGGCGAGGCGGATTTCGTATTCGCCGCCTTCGACGCGCCAGTCCGAAGCTTCCGCATTATAGTAGCTCAAGTCGCGGCGCGTCAGCGCAAAGCGCACCGTTTCCGTTTCGCCCGGCTGCAAAAACACCTTTTCGAAGCCCTTGAGCTCCTGCTCGGCGCAGAACATCACGTCCGAACGGTGCGAAACGTAAAGCTGCACGACCTCGCTCCCGGCGCGCTTGCCGGTGTTCGTGACGTCGCAGGAGACCGCGAGCGTTTCGCCGCCGTTGAGCGTTTCGCCGCCGAGAACCAGGTTGTCGTATGAAAAAGACGTATAGGAAAGGCCGTAACCGAACGGATAACGCACCGGCTTTTTTGCAGTGTCGTAATAGCGATAGCCCACGAAGATGCTTTCACGGTATTCGACCGTATGCGGATAGCCGGGGAAATAGGCGTAACTCGGGTTGTCCTCGAGCTGCATCGGCCAGCTTTCGGCCAGCCTGCCGCCGGGGCTTACGTTTCCGGTCAGCACGTCCGCAACGGCTCCGCCGACCGCTTCGCCGCCGAGATACGCAAGAAGGACGGACTTCGCGCCGGATTCCCAGTTCATGTCGATCACCGAGCCGCCCATCACAACGGCGACGACGTTCGGGTTGGACTGCTGGGCGCGGCGCACCAGTTCGACGTGGCTCTTCGGCATGTTCAGCTTTTTGCGGTCGAAGCCTTCGGATTCGTAACGGTCGGGCAGGCCGACGAAGAGCACCGCAATGTCGTTGTTCGCGGCGGCGCGGCTGGCCTCGGCGAGAAGCGCCTCGTCCGGCTCGTCGCGCTCGGGATCGTAGCCGGGCGCGTACTCGGCGGAAACGCCGAGTTTGACGAGCTCGTCGAACGGGCAATCCAGCCTGCCGGGCAGGACTTTGGAACTGCCCGCGCCCTGATAGCGCGGGACCTTTGCAAACGCGCCGATCACGGCGACGGACCTGCCCTTTTTAAGCGGAAGGAGAAGCTCTTCGTTTTTCAGAAGCACCATCGACTGCGCAGCGGCTTCGCGCGCAAACGCATGGTGCTCTTCAAACCTGCGATCCAGCGGTTTGCGCTTCCCTGCGCGCAACGTCAGCGCGCAGACGCGTTCCGCACAGCGATCGACTGCGCTTTCATCCAGCGTCCCGTCGGCGACGGCCTGCTCGACGAGCTTGTCGCGATAGTCGTCGACATACGGCATTTCGAGATCGAGCCCCGCCGCGACGCCTTTGACGCGGTCGTTGACCGCGCCCCAGTCAGACATGACGAGCCCGTCGAAGCCCCAGCGGTTGCGCAGCACGTCGGTGAGCAGCCATCGGTTATCGCTGGCGTGTTCGCCCTTGACGCGGTTGTAGGAGCACATCACCGTCCATGGATGCGATTGCTTTACGACCCGCTCGAAGGCGGAAAGATAGAGCTCGAAGATTGCGCGGTCGTCCGTGACGGAATCCACGATCAACCGGCGAAGTTCCTGATTATTGAGCGCGAAGTGCTTGACGCAGGCGCCGACGCCCTGGCTCTGCACGCCGCTTACGTATGCGCTCGCAAGCTCGCCGGATACGACGGGGTCCTCGCTGAAATATTCGAAATTGCGGCCGCAGAGCGGACTGCGCTTGCAGTTCAATCCGGGGCCGAGAATGACAGAGACGTCCTCCGCGCGGCATTCCTCGGCGATTGCGGCGCCGAGCTTTTGCAGCAGCGCGCGATCGAACGAGCAGGCCGAAGCCGCCGCGGTCGGAAAGCATGTCGCGGGTACCGTTTGCTTGCCGGATTTCGGAACCGGCAGGACCTCCTTGCGAAGGCCGTGCGGTCCGTCGGCGACCATGGTCTTGCAGAGCCCGAGACGTTCGAGCGGTTTCGTGTTCCAATCGTCCGCGCCGCTCAAAAGGCTCGTCTTTTCGCTTAGCGTCATCTGCGAAACAAGCGCGTGCGCCTGCTCGTAAAGGCGGCTCGTTCCTTCGCAGGGCCCGGCCGTCCGATTCGCGTGAAAAGCGGAGGAATCCGCCTTGTTTTGTGATAGCATACCGCACCTCCCGATAGGGGGATTATATCATGCATATGCGTCGTATGAAAACGATCTTTTGAATAGAACAAAAATGGACTTTACGTATAGGATTGTTATTTCAGCGGATAAAATACGGAAGGCCATCGATCAAAGCGCTAGACGATTTTTATAGGAACCGGCGGTTCGACACGTAAAAAAGAGCACTTTTTTATTGCAAGCCGCAAAGTCTGACGCTGTTTTTACAAAAAGCGGACAATGGCGTTACATATGCGATACATGTGAATAAAAATTTGTGAATATTTTGTAACAAAAAGCTTGACAATCAGAAAGGAGTATGTTAAGTTATGCCTAGGTTTAGGAGTAGCTCCCACGAAAAGGCAAAACCTGTGAAAACGGGTGACGCAAAGCTAAAGGGCCTAAGAACGCACACTGAATCAGGAAGCGTTTATGGCAGCCAGTTGCCGATTGAGTATCCAACCGCACCGTTCATGCACCGCGGCATACGCTATTTGGCAGCTTGGCAATTTGAAAAGCAAGCTGCTTTTTCCATTGCAAATGTGCGGGCGCTCCGAATCGGAAAATAACAAATTCGGAGGAATTAGAAAATGAGCAGAAAGATTTTGAGCATCCTGGTCAGCGTTATGCTGGTAGTTTTGTTACTTCCGGGCATCGCAAGCGCGAAGGGCAACGGCCCCGAACTGGTTCTCGTCGCCAACGGCAGCGACAAATGCAGCGCAATTCAGCTGCAGAAGCTGGAAAACATGGTGGACAAGGCGAACAGGGAAATTGACCACGCCGTTGCAAAAGCGCAGCGCACGCCTGAAGACGACGTTGCCGAACTGCTGGTAAAAATCGATGCGATCGTTGCGGAAGTCACCGCATATGCCGAATCGATCGGCTGCACGATCGAGTGCAACTATACCGAGTGCTATATCGACGGGCAGTATGTGCTGATCGATCCGCTCCGCGTTATTCCGCTGTAAACCCCGTTTGAACGATCGAAAACGGAAGGAAGGAACACGAATGCTACAGGTTTGCAGAGATTTTTCGGATGTGCTAAACCGGCACGCCGCATTTATGAACGAATGCTGCACGAAAATATCCGCTTTGCCTGACGTTCACAAGATCGTACTGTTCGGTTCCTACGCCAAGGGTCTTGCAGAACCGGAGAGCGATATTGATCTGGCGGTGTTCTTCAATACGGAAGACGATTGTCTGCTCAAACAATACCATGAGTTGGCGCGGATCTGTGCCAACACGCAGGTGGACATACAGGTTCAGCCGTTTCATGCCTATGAATTGCTTCAACCTTGTGGTATCATAGAAGAAGTGGTAACCTACGGGA
>CAYUUB010000087.1:0-7722 GCA_964447725.1 uncultured Oscillospiraceae bacterium | reverse complement strand
CGTTCCGTCGCCATTGTCCGTCACGGCGGCATGCGCGCCGTCCGTCGGTAATATGCTTTCGTTGCTTGACGAAACGCTGATCGTCGCAGTGTCGTTATAATCCTCGTCCATCACTGTGAAGAAGATACCGCTAATGGTAGCATCTTCCACCATATATTGGTTGCTGATCGACGAAATGACCGGCGGATGCGAAATGCTGTTGACATCCAGCGTCACCGTGCCGACCGCGCTGTATGTCCCGTCGGTTATCGTATAGGTAAACGTACTGACCTCGTTTTCGCCGGACGTAGCATAATAGGTAAACTGCCCGGTGGTGTCGTCGTACAAAAGCGTGCCCGGCAGCGCCGCTTCATAACCCGTGATCGAAAGCACGTCGCCGTCGACGTCATGGTCGTTTTCGAGCACGCTGAACACGCGCTTGCCGGAGAGCGGGACGTACACATAGTCGGTCTCTGCAATCGGCCTGTCCTGCACCGGAGTGATTGTCAGCGTTATGTAAGCTGCGGTTTTCACGCTGCCGTCGCTGACCGTAATCTCAACGGTCGCCTCTCCGTTGGCATCGGACGCGGGCGTGATGCTGAGCGTGCAGGTCCCGTCGCCGTTGTTTACGATCGTTATCCCGTCCGTCGGAATCAGGTCTGTATCGCTGCTCCCGCCGACAAGGACGAGCGCGGCGGCGTCCGTTTCCTCATCGTGGACGCTGAATGTGATTCCGGTAAGCGCCGTGTCCTCGGCCGTTGTATAACTCGACGCCGGCATCGTGATCGTCGGCGCGTCGTTGGACGCGTTTACTGTGAGCGTGCAGGTTCCCGTTACGGACACGGTTCCGTCCGTAACGGAATACGTAAAGCTATCGTCGCCTTCATAATTGGCTCGCGGGTAATAGCGCAGCGTATTTCCGTCATACTGCTCAATCGTACCCACGCTCGTAGACGAACAGCTTTCGAAGGACAGCGTATCGCCGTCACCGTCCGTATCGTTTTCAAGCAGTTCGCTTATGAGTATGTCGATATAAGCCGTGTCTTCATCATATGCAATCGTGTCGTCGCCGACGCTCGGCACATCGTTTATGGACGCGATATGGACGACGATCGATTTTTGAATGGTCACGAACCCGTCGCCGAGCGAAAGGTTGATCGTCACGTCGCCATGCAGATTTTTTCTTGGAGTAAGCAGCAGGGAGATCGTCGGATCGGTATCTCCAAGGCCGGATATGACCAGATTGTTCGCGGAAATCAGCGTTTCGTCCGAAAGCGACGCCTGCAGCATCAGACTGTCGGCCGACGTTTCCACATCGTAGATGGAAAACGTGATCGGCGCGGCATTGCTGTCCTCGTTGATCGTATACTCCGTGTTGAGCCCTTCGAAGTAGGGATCGTCCGGAACGGATGCAATCGTGACCGTAACGCTCGCGGTAGACGTCTCCAGGCCTTCGCTATCCCGCATGGTATAGGTGAACGTATCTTCCCCGTTATAGTTCGCCGCGGGCGTATAACGAATCTTTCCGTCTTCGGTTTTGGTCGTTCCATGCGCACCGTCCGTAGACGATACGATGGAAAGCGCTTCCCCGGCAGCGACGCCCAAATCGGCGTCCGTGTCGTTTGCAAGCACGTCGATGAGCACGCTGTTGTCTTCCGTGGCCTCTGCTGTATCGTCGATTGCGACCGGCGCATCGTTTATATTGTTGACCGTCACGTAGACCGTCGCCGTATCCGTTCCGCCGTTTCCATCGGAAATCGTGTAGGTAAAGCTGTCGTCTCCGGTATAGTTTTCTTCCGGCGTGTACTTGATTTCGCCAAGCACGATAACCGCGATGCCGTGTTCGGGCGTCCCGCAGGAATCGAGGTTCAGCGTATCGCCGTCCGCCACGTCGGAATCGTTCGCAAGAACGTCGATTTTGACGGAAGACTCCTCGTCCACTTCAATGCCCGTATCATCGGTCGCTACCGGCGGATCGTTGACGGAATTGACCGTCAGATCAAACGTATCGCTTACGGTCAGCCCGGCTTCGTCTTCCACCTCGACCGTTATGGTGGCCGGTCCGCCGAAAGCATTCGCCGCCGGCGTAATGTCAAGGCTGGCCGCCTCGGCCGTCTGATTCACCGTGATGGACGGAATCAGGTCCGTATCGGATGAGGAAGCACGAATCGTCAGTTGATCGAGCGGCGTTTCGGCATCCGCCGCGTTCAGCGGGACGTTCAGCGTTTGGTCCTCGTCTATCGTCGCGTCGCCAATGTCGGCGAGCGTCGGGGCGGTGCTGAGCAATACGGTGCGAAGATCGTAATTGCCCGCGCCATCGGTGACGCAAATCGTATATGTTCCGCCTATTGTGACGGTAAACGTGCCGTCCGTAATATCCGTTCCGTTTTCCGAAAAATACGCAGGTTCCTGTTCGCCCACAGCGAACCGTACGGTATTGATTCCGCTTAGCCCGCCGTCGCTGTACGTCATGTCCACCCGGCAATATCCGCTGCCCGAGGTTTGCGTCAGGCTATCGATGGTTGGGGAAATCTTGTCGATATACGCTACCGATTCTGCCGAATCGGACGTATTCCCCGCCTCGTCCTGAACGGCGACGCGGATGGTAAGCTGGCCGCTGTCAGTGAGAGCGAACCCATCCGGCATTCGCTGCCAGTCGGACGTGCCGATCCGGTAAACGTAGTATTCGGGCGCGCCGGAACTTTCGCCGAGTTCCGGCATGAGCACCTGAACGTCTCCATTCGTCCATTCGGTCGTCGAAAGCGGCACTTCCGTCGGCGCAGCGGGCGTGACCGTATCGATATTGTCTATCGTCACGCTGCAAACTTCGGAGGTCTTCCCGGCGTAATCCTTACTGCACGCTGTAAAACTCATCCCGGTTTCTTCGACGACAAATGTATATGGGGATGTTGCGGCTTCCTTCGCGTCGTCGAGATAAATGCCCTCGAGCCCGCTGTCCGTGTCCGCCGCGGAAATCGTCACCGTGACGGGGCTGTTGGTCCAGCTCGAATCGTACGAGACCTCGCAGCTTGGCGCGGCCGAGTCGTGGATTACAAGACTTGTGTTGTAGAATACGACGGTATTGTCGCTTTCGGACGAAGCATTCTCACCGGTCAGGGTGATAAAAATCCCTCTCGTGTTCACGGGAATCGAAGCGCCGGACGTAAGCGCGACGTCGCCGGACACGGCATTATCGCTTTTTGCTAAGATAACATGAGAAAAGGAACTGCCAATGTCCCCGGACGAACAAAAGTCAATCCTGACAGACGGGATATCGTTTTCGGAACCTTCGGTGACTTCGTCCGCCACCGATGTCAGCGTATAAAAGTCAATTTCAAGGCTGCCGAAGTCGACCGACGTCGATATGTCGTATCCCTCTTCGTCAAGCGCGATATATCCGACCGCCGATCCGGACGTTACGCTGTCGATTATAACCGTCGTGCCGTCCAGCGAAGCGCCGGAGGTAGCGTACGTGAACGTATTTGTGGTAACGTTCTCGCTGTTATATCCTCTGAAATGGTATATGCTTTCAGCGGACGCGGAATCCGGCAGCCAAATTATCTGGAGCAACAACATGACGCATAGAAGTATTTGCAACGTCCGTTTTCCAAATCTTCTTAGCTTCCATGAAACATTTGCCAGCATGTGCTGCTTCCTCCATCTGTTACATTGATAGCCGGATAAACCTGATCGAGCTGCTACTTAACAGGCCCGTCAACCGCTCTGCTCGTTGCGGTTGGCTCCGCGTCCGACTGCACTTTAAAACCAAAAAATCTCTTTTTCGGCAGCAAACTAACCAAACGTGTTTCCGTTGTTTAAGCGGACTGGCCATCCGCTTTCCGGTGCGCGTTTGAATACGCATAAAAGGAGAATCAACCAAAAACAATATAATGATAGCCACCGATATCTTTTTTAAGTATATCGTTAGTAATGCATAAATGTAAATGGATTTTTATGAATTTTCTAGGAACATATGCATTTTTCGTAACAATTCCGATTTGTATATGCTTAATTTATGCCAATTGGCCTGCATTATGCAGCCAGAGTGTTGCTTTATTCATTTGCATACCCGTTTCCCGCATGAATTGTTATACGGTTCATGCAAAAAGCTCGTTCAAGTCTCTTTTCCTATAACTCACAGCCGTTGCTTTGTGGCGGGAATCGGGTATGCCGAAAAATTGTTACATTGTAGCAATTCGTTTGTATCAGTCGGATTGCATATGTAGCGTACCGTTTTCGTGCAATTCGCTGTTTTCGCAGCAGATCGCATTCTTACCCTTATGCTTGCCGTTATACATCAGCGCGTCGGCTTCGCTTAAAAGCGTATGGAATCCAGCGCCCGGGCGCATTTGAACGATGCCGCAGCTCCAGGTGATCGGAACGTGCGCCGCCGTTTCGGCTTTCGGCACCGACGATTTTATCCTCTGCATGAACAAAACGGCGTTTTTGAGCGTTGTGTTCGGCAATAGCAGCACAAATTCATCCCCGCCCCACCGGGCCAGCGTATCGGAACTGCGCATCTGCTGCTGGAACGTCCGCGCAAGGTCGACAAGGACGGCGTCCCCGGCCGCGTGGCCGTAGCGGTCGTTAATGCGCTTCAGGTTGTCGACGTCTATAAACGCCAGCGTAAGCGGCATCTTCTGTCTTCGGCAAAATTCCATCCATCGCACCGCTTCCTCTTCCAGGCGAAATCGATTCGCCGTGTCCGTTAAAAAATCCGTGGAACTGAGGCGTTCTAGCTTGTTTTTTGCAATATATTCGCGATATTGGTGCCGTTGCGTGCTGGTCGCAAACACCGCGCAAAGCGCGATGGTCAGCAGAATATAGACCAGCGACGCCCAGAATTCATTGGAGTCGAGAGTCGGCGCAGACGCTCCGGCGCAGATGAAAAAGCCTATCGGCCCAAGAATTGCCAGCAGGATAACATACAGCGTCCGGTTTGGGATCAGGAAGATAACCAGAATAAACGCAATGATGCCCATTGCCTGAATCATATAGTTGAAATGCCCGTATAGCGGCATGACAAACAAATAAATCGCCAGAGAAGCGGCTTCGCCGCCGGTAACCATAAGGGCGATCTGCCGAAATTTCTGCAATTTAGGCACAAATATGATAGCGCCGATCATAGAAAGTACGAACGCCGCCCGCAGTCCAATCGCAAGGAACCTGTATGGCGCTTCTTCAATCAGGTTCCAGTCGGGAAGCATCAAAACAAGATTCAACGCACATGCGATGGCAGCAATGATTCGGATATATTTTTTTGAGTTCTGAAGCCTGTACTGGTCGTAAACCAAGTGGGTATTGCGCTCGGTTTCGGCATGCAGGCCAGATTCCGTTTTCGCCAAATCGAACCACCTGTCTGATTGATCGTCGTATGGGTCGTATCAAACCGTCTCGTCCGGCACTCCGCAGGTATTACTAAAAATGGCACATCCCGCATTTTGCGCCCGTCGACATACCCTTTGAAATCCCGGTGCAGTTTTTTTGTGCATTGCACCGGTGACTCTTAGCATTATTACCCTGCGCGGTATATACCATTTATGGTATATACCGCGTCACACACGCAATCGTTAAAACCGCGCTTTGCCTGATTTTCTGCTCCCTTGCTTTTCAAGTATCCGCGGCGGGTTCATCGTACCGCATCATCTGAAAGCAAAGCAACGCAATGCCAATACCCAAAAGAATATCGCCAATGCTGGCAAACCCAAACGGAACGCCCTTCGGGCCGATCCGAATCACATCGCCTAAAAACGAAAGAGCGGTCTGCGGCGTAACCGGTTCATAGGCATAGATCTCGCCCGCCGCGAGTTGCTGCGCCCGCGTCGATCCCGCGATCAGAAGAGACTCGGACACCGGCATGCAACCGCCGTTAAGTAAAATAACCAGAAAATTCAGAAAGGCCCCGGAAAAAATCAGCAAAGGCCATCCGGAACGCTTTGCGTTCATCAGAAGGAAGCCGAAAATCAGCGCATACTGGACGATGCTGACGAGAACCGCGCCCGTCTGGGGAACAAGCATGTACGAAGCGCCCGTTTTAATCAGAAGCGCCCCAATCGGAAGAATCAGCCCGGAAAGCGGATATTTCGCGCACCGGCGGAACCGCCCGCCGAAAATCAAGCCGAAAACAACGCCAACGATTGCAAACGTTAATAGAATCATATCGTATAAAGCAGCAGCTTCTCCGCATCTTCGGGGCGAAGCTTCGGTTCAATTTCCAGAAACGCCTTTACAACCTTTGGGTCAAGCTGAGTGCCCGAAACCTCCTGAATGATCTCCCGCGCGCGCGCCTTGGTCATGCCTTTACGGTACGGACGGTCCGTGATCATTGCGTCGTAGCAGTCCGCAACGGCCAGGATAGCCGCCGACAGCGGCAACTCGCCTTCCTCAGGGCCCTCCTTCGGATACCCCGTTCCGTCATACCGTCTGTGGTGATACAGCACGGCGTCGTTGACGACGCTGGAAAGATTGATGCTCTCGATGATCCGCCGGCCTACGACGGGATGCTGCTTGATCAGGTCGTATTCCTCTTTTGTCAGAGGGCCCGGCTTGCGCAGAATCGCATCGTCAACGCCGATCTTACCGGTGTCGTGCAGCAGCGCGGCAATTTTCACCTCGTCCGTAAAGCGCCGCGTGCAACCCAGCGCTTTGCAGATCTCGCTGCTGATGTACGCGACGCGCTGCGAGTGGCCGTGCGTATATGGGTCTTTTGCTTCGATTGCTTCAACCAGGGACGCTATAGTACGCAAAAGAATCGTATGGCTGTCCAGATAGACCTTAAACGAATATCGTGCGAGCATCAGCGGCCCCATGAACAGGATAAGCCAAAGGTAGGCGTTGGTCTGCACGAGGATGTAACCGATCAAAAGGCCGAGCGGAATCGTTGCGATGATGTTCGGTATGATACCGCCGATATTATCGCGCAGAAGCGCAAAGAAGCGCCCCTGGTCGCTTAATTTGAAATATAAAATAAAGAAGATAAGGTTTAAAAAAATCGCGACGCAGGAGAAAACAACCGCTCCGATGACGACCCGCCAGGTAAACAGCTGGCTTCCGGCGTTTGGAACGATCAGGTTATACGCATATCCACCAATCCAGTTAGAGACCAGTACGTTGGAAACATTGAAGAGTTCTTTTCCCGGCGCGCGCGCCCAGGGCGAATAGTATTTGTGCGTATTCGGGTCCATCAGCAAAACCATCGCCGAAGAAAGCGCATACAGCACGATCGAGAGCGGAACCCCCTTTGTTACGATACACGCAACCACCGGCACAAAACTGATCTCCATCGTCTTGTCCGCAGTGATATAGATCGGCAGCATATGGCAAATCAGCAGGATCACGAGCATGACGGCGCAGTACAGAATCGTCTCCAGGAGCGTTTGAGGGTCTGCGAACAGTGCGGCGGACTGATAGATGCTCACTCCAAAAACCGCAATGCCACACAGACTGATAAACGTCATGTACAATTGCTGTTTTTTCATTTGTTACGTCCTCGTGCTAAAAATCCTGCCTTGCAGGAAAAAAAACAATTAACAGGTCCGGTGGAGTTCAAGATGAATTTGCTTTCTCGTTCAACTAGTCTTATCTGACATAGAAGTACGCGCCACTTGCTAAAACCAGAGCCGCAAGGGAAGCGAGCGCCATGATGATCTTCCTCATTAGGATATAGCCTCCTTTTATAGGTCTCTGTTCTCCGCTAATCGAACAGGCTATATCCGCTACGCTTGGCCGGACCTGTTAAGTTTT
>CAYUUB010000086.1:0-7784 GCA_964447725.1 uncultured Oscillospiraceae bacterium | reverse complement strand
TCAAGCTTGTTGATGGAGACGTCCAGCCCGGCTTTCGTCGCCTTGATCATCGGATTGACGATGCGGCTCGGGATAACTTTACGAACGCGCATGCCGACGAGCTGGAAAATTCCGATCTTCACGCCGGACGCGCGTGCGGAAATCCACAGCCCGAGCGGTACGAAACTGAAGAACAGAACAAGGAAAATGATTGCCAGAATTACAATCAAAATAGGACCAAACATACGTTACCTCCTGGATTTAATGATCAATTAGTTCAATCACGCCATAATAGACGATCGCATCCTGCCCCAAAGGGCCGACAGGGTGTTGGTTGGTGACGGTTGACGCTTCAGCGCCCGGACAGCGCCGAAAGATAATAAATAACGAGATAAAGGACGCCGACGAGCGCGGGGATTCCGACGCAGATGCCGATCCACTGGCGGACCCGCACGCGCTTTGACGCTTCCTTCGGCGGTTCGGCGTTCGGATCTTCGAGCGGCACGCCGCATTTGGGGCATGCATGCAGAAGGTCGGAATAGAGAACGCCGCATTTTTTACAGTACTTCATACGCTTTTTTGTATTGAAGCGTTATGCATCCTGCGCTTCGGCTTTGGGTGCGTCGTCTTCCGCCGTGCGTTCGCGCACCAATATGTGCATGCCTTCCGCCCGCACGACGATGATCGGTTTGTTCTTTTCGATGAAGGAACCGGCGGCGAGGACGTCCACGCGCCTGCCTTCGATGTCCGCAATGCCGGAAGGCCTCAGCGGCGTGACGACAACGCCGGATTTGCCTAAGAGTTCCTGCTTGGCGGTTACGATCTCCGGAACGGACGCGCCGTCCGACTGATCCTTTAGCACGAGGAAGGATTTGGACAGTTTCCCGCGCTGCAGGGAGCGGATGATCCATATGATCGCAAGGATGATGATAAGCAGTGTGATGGCGATGATGTACAGCGCAACGCGCGGGCTGCCCCAGCCGAGCTGCATGACGACTACGGCGATGAGCGAGAGCAGGCCGGTCGCGCCGGCGATGCCTACGCCCGGCGTAAACATTTCAACAGTGAGCATCAATAAGCCGAAGATCAGACAGATTAAGGTCGGAATGGCGGTGGGGCCGAGCATTTCTAAGAAACCCATCAATAGTAGCCTCCTATCGGATCCGTTTTTTTCATTATAACATAACTGCCGATCGAGTATGCAAAAAAATGTTGCATGAGCGTATCAAAATAAAGGCATTGGTGCAACATCGGGATTGTGAAAAGGCATAGCGATCAAGCGGTTTGAAATACGCAAAGGAACGCTGCCGCCGCTTTGGGATATATGGAGACACATGGCCGCGGAGATGGGGAACGGTTGGCGGGCGGACTCAAAAGTTCATAAAAAACGAACAGACCAGCAGGTCGGCACCCTTGCGCTGCGTGCGGTATGCCATGAACGCGACGCCGTTTTCATCGTCGTTGTAATCGTCGCCTTCGTTTTCGATTTGCGCTGCGGATTCTGCCCAGAGCAGCACGGTCGGCAACGATACTGCGTCGCTTGCGTCGCACGCGGGCAACAGGTCGCTCAAAAGGATGCGCACCGCATCGTTCCGCGCGCTCAGCGCGGCTTCCTCAGACGATGCCAGATAACGCTCGATAGCGGAATCGCTGTCGCCGTCGTACGTGTATTCCGGTAAAGAGAACACGAATTCAACGGAGGAGACGCATCCTCCGTCAACGGTATAGCTCATCTGCGCGGAAACGTCGGGATCGGTCCCGCAGGAAAGGGACCAGGCGCGCTCCGAACCCGAAACGGGTTTGGCCGTGAAACCGTCCGCGGATTCCAGGTGCGTCAGCCAGACAGACTCCGGCACGCCGCCGCATCCCGCGGGAGCGGGCGTATCGGATTCTTCCGAAGCTGCGGTCGCCGAAGGCGACGAAGCAGTCGATGCGGCTTCGCCGGACGACTGCGCCTGCGCGTGCGACAAAAAGTAGATCGTCAGAGCAGCGCCGACGACCAGCACGATGAATATCACGTTGATCAATTGTCCGGAAAAGAAACGCTTCATAAACAACAATCACGGCGGCGGCAAATGATCGGGACAATTTGAGAAACGATGCCGCCGAATTGTGTTTAGTGTATCATTTTGTCGAATTTTTCGCAATATCCGGCACTAAAAGCCATTTTCCGTCGAATTTTGAATGAAAAGCCAGCTTGCAGGGGCCGGTTTCCGCCGGGTGGGACGGGCTTTGGGATTTCGAATCGTCCGGCTCGCTCTGAGAAAAAACAGGGCATTTTGCGCAGGGTGCGTCGAAGCCGTAGATTGCCTGATAGCAGAGACTTCCCGCCACGTCCCGGCCGAGCAGTTCGCGCAGACACAGATTGCAGACCGAAACGTTTTTCGTTTTCGAATCCAGAACGAAGGTCGGTTTGTCGACGCAGTGAAATACCGCGTCCAGATAACTTTTTGCTACGGCGACGCGGTCCGCGCTGCGCTTTTTCAGGAGAAACACGCTGATGATTCTTGCGGAAAGCACCAGCAGTTCTATTTTTTCTTCCGTAAGGGTACGGTCCGGACGCAATTCTTCAAAGCTGATGTAACCGAGCGTTTGGCCGTCGTCCGGCAGGGAATACTGCACCAGCGATTGTATTCCGGCCCGCCGTACTTCGTCCTGCAGTTCGGCCGGCAGATCGTCCGGACTGGAGAAAAAGAACAGGCCGTCGCGCCCGTGTAGCGCACGGAAATCCCTTGCCGCCACACTGCCTGCCGGAGCGTACCGGAACAGGCGCTTCTGCGGGTTGGTTTCGCCGGAGCACCATTCGAACGTGTCGACTATGGTTTGCCGGTCGCACGCTTCGAAAACGGAGATGCGGCTGACGTCCGCAAGGTTCCCGATAACGGCCAGGCAGGAGCCGATCGTGACTTCGAGATTCGACGAGCAAAACAGCAGATGGAACACCTGCTCGATCAGGACGTTCTGGAGCGCGGAGATTTCTGCGGACGGGGCTTGTGAAACGCGCGGCACGTAATGATTCGTGCGTAAAGAGCTATCCAGATCGGAATAGAGCACATACCGTTTTTTGCCCAGATTTTTTGCGTAATAGAGAGCGCAGTCGGCATGCTCCAATACGACATGAAAATTCTCCCTGCCGGGCGCGACAGTCGTGATGCCGATGCTGCCGCGTATCTGACCCAACTGAGGAACGGGAATATCTTCCAAGGAACGCAGTATCTCTTCCGCCTTGAGACGGGCGGACGGTTCGTCCTGCAAATTTTGCGTGTAGGCGATAAAGGTATTGCCGCCCACCCTGCCGAGCAAATCACACGGCTGGAAGTTTTTTTCCAAATGGCGGCCGACCTGCTCCAAAAGCGTGTCGCCGAAAGAATTGCCGAGCATTTCGTTGACGCGCTTAAAATCGTCGAGATCGAGAAGCATCAGATATCCGAGTTCATCCTTGGCAAGGCGGCTGATTTGATTGCGGATCAGCATGTTGACGGTACCTTTGGCCAGAAGCCCGGTGACGGCGTCGGTTTCCGCTTTTTTTCGCAGCGTCGTTTCCAATTCGGAGCATGCCCGCGCGCGGTCCCGCTCCAGCTGAATATCGTCAGCCCGGCCGACGATACGATAGATCCGCCCGATATCGTCCTGCACGCTGGTCAGCGTTATACGGCGCCAGCGGTAACCGCTGTTATTGATATTCACCAGGAATTCGCCGCTCAAAGTACACGGCCGCGCCAGGGCCGCCCGGAAAAGCCGGGAATAGTCTTCCATGCTTGCGGGGTGTATCGCGGTGTTGTCCGGCAATGCGGATAAAAAATGATCCAGAACGGTTTTTTGCATGCCTTCGCCGAAAGATGTATGATAGGAAACCAGCGTATCCGCGTCCGGATCGTAGTCGAAAGCGGTGACCGTCGTGTTTTCTATGAGGATCCGGTTCTGCTCGTTCTGCCAGCGTTGGGTTTCGATTTCCTTTTGCTGGATCGTGATGTCTTCACAGACGACAAAGAATACATGACGGTCGACGCTGCCGGCTATCTGCTGCGCGCGGAAATACAACCGCTTGCCCTGTTTGCAGGCATTCGTGAAATAGAGGATCTGACAGGTGGCTTCGTTGCCGGAATCGATCGCGCCGTGCAACATGGAAACAATCGAAGCGCGTTGGTCGTTTGTGAAAATATCAAGCGCGTTCGAACTATAATCGTTGTAAGAAGAAAAATCGATCTCCATCAAATTGCAGAGTTTCTGATTCACGCGCTGGGTCGAGAGGATTTCGTTATGAAGCTCAAAGAGTCCGGCTGCACCGACAAAGCTCTTAAAAATCGTAGTCGCCTCCGCGTCCGGGTCCCAAAGCTCTTTTACGTCGATTTGGCTGAGCAGAGCGTATTCGCCGATAAAGTCCCCTACGTCGCCGCGGGCGAGAAGCGCTTCAAATTCCGGAATCGGCAGCGGCCGCGAATAAAGATACCCCTGCACGGTGTCACAACCGATGGAGGTGAGATAGTCCGCCTGCCGGAGCGTCTCGACGCCTTCGGCAACCACGGCGAGGTTCAGCCAGTGCGCCATATGCATAACGGAATTGAGAATGATGCCGCCGCGGCCGCCGCTGCTTTCGCTCTCATGCAGGAAACCGAGGTCCAGCTTCAGCACGTCGACGGGGACGTTTTTTAGTGTGTTAAGGGAAGAGTACCCTTTGCCGAAGTCGTCCATTTCGATCAGGAACCCTTCGTCGCGCAGCTTGTCGATGACCTGGAGCAGTTGCTCGGCGTTTTCGATATAGGCCGTTTCCGTGATTTCCAAACGCAGTTCGTGCGGCTTTATATTGTATTTTCGGGTCAGGGATATCAGCTTTTGACAGAAGTCGTGCATATGGATATCGGCACGGGAGATATTGACGGATATGGAAACGCCCGGCATGCCTGAGGCATGCCAGTAGGCGAGGAGCCTGCAAACGCGCTCCCAGACAAAATAGTCCAGCCGGCTGATGAAGCCGTTCTTTTCGAGGATGGGGATAAACGAACCGGGGGAAATCATCCCCCTTTCGGGATGATTCCAGCGGACAAGCGCTTCCGCTCCGACGAGCTGCCGCGTACGGTGATTGTATTGCGGCTGCAGATACACTTCAAACTGTTCGTTCATCAGCGCGGTTTCCACGTCGCCGATCAGCGCCTGCTCTTCCAGAATCAGCTTTCGCATGGAGTCGTTATAATACGCGATGCGCTGGGAAGAACCGTCCTTGACCGAACGGAGCGCCATCAGCGCGCGGTCGCACATCAAACTGACCTCCAGCGAAGGGTCGTCGATGAGATAGACGCCGATGCGCGGAGACAGAACGAAGTTTGGCTGGAATTTTGTAAAGTGATCCACAAAGTCCAGCAGGCAACGGCTCGGGTCGAACTTTTCCACGGGAAGGCAGAAAACGAAATGATCCGCTTCCAGGCGGCCGAAGGTTGTCTCCGAGCTGAAGTAGCGGCGAAAATGCCTTCCGATTTCCAGAAGGAGCTTATCGCCGGCGGCCATTCCAAACAGATCGTTATACGCCTTGAAGCGGTCAAGGTCGAAACGCGCCAGAGCATAGTGCGTTTCCGGATGCGCGCTCAGCATGCGATGCGTGATATCATAAAATTTAACGCGGTTGTAAACGCCGGAAATCGCGTCGTATTCCGCAAGATAACGATATTTTCCAAACGCGGCATATTCGCTTCGTTCGATGGTGTTTTTCAGACGGAAAAGCAGGATGGCGGGATTGAACGGCATCGGCACAAAGTCGTAAGCGCCGAGTTCCAGCCCCTTGGTTTCCACCGCGCTGTCATAGGAATTCGCAAGCACGAGGACCGGCAGGTCGTTCAAACCCGGCGCACCGTGCAGCGTGGCAAGGAAAGAAAGGCCTTTTGCTTCGGATGAGGAAATATTCAGGATGATCGCGCTGATGCGGGAAGCCTTTTTGGCGGAGAGGATATCGAGCGCCTGCTCGCCGGTTTCGGTAATATGCAGTTCGTATGCGCTGGACAGCGTATCGATCAAAAGCCTGCGGTTTTTTGCGTCGCTGTCAATGACAAGAATTTGTTTGAGCATGCGGCTTCCCCCGGCTTTCTCACTTTTTTCGATTGGTTGGCATTTCGAAAAGCAAAATTGCATAGAAAAATCATCTGTAACAGAATGATCCCGGGGTTCAGGGGTGCAATTACTGCACGACCGCCGCCGATGAAGGCTCCCCGTTGCGCAAAACACATAAAAACGCCCGCCCTGCAAGACAAGTGCAGTCGTCGCCCCTGCGCTGACTGCACGTACTGCACGCAATGCTGACGACCTGAGTTAAGCCGGCCGCAGGCCATCGAATCCGACATTCGGTAAGGCGAACGTATCCTGCAAAAAGCACAAAAACGATACGATTTGCAAACTAAAATTAATATAGCATGTTACATATGCAAATGCAAGATTGTATTATAAAAATGCAATTATGAATGGAATATGTGACATCCGGAAAGACATCCCTGCATTCAGAGATAACGGGATATTTACACAAATTGTATAATTCCATACAGAAATTAATGTTTTCACCCTATATGTAGACGGAGAAAAAGCGTTGGACCGCTCGCAAAGGGCAGAGAAAAGCCGGGACGTATACGCCCGGCTTACAGCGGTTTATGCAATTCAGTGTGCTCAGAGCTGCGGTTCGAACGGCTCCGCCGCCTCGGAAAGGCCAGCGGGCATTTGTTCACCCGGCTCGATGCCGAGCATGCGGCAGGCGATCGTTTCCGCCGCATCGCGGCAGATGTATTGCCGCTGTGCGGCAAGCATGCGTTCCCTTTGCTGAACGTCGTTCGAAAGCCGGATAGCATTCTCCGCGGCGGACGCTTCGTTGGGTGCGAGGACGGACATGCCGCGCTCGGAAAAGAATTGTGCGTTGAGCGACTCCACGCCCGGTATCGGCGACGTATGGATAGCGGGGATGCCTTTCACGGCGGCTTCTGTGCTGGAGATGCCGCCGGGCTTGGTCAGCAGCACGTCGGCGGCATCCATATAGAGCGGGACCCGATCGGTGAACGGGACGCTCAGCACGCGGACGTCGTTGCCGAAGCGCGAAACCATCGCGTCGTGGAGACGCTCGTTGCGTCCGGTGAGAACGACGATGCGCGCGTTGCGGCCGCTGAGTCGCTGCAGAAGCTCTTTTGTGACGGCCTGCGCATTGCCGCAGCCTTCTCCGCCGGTCATGACCAGATAGCAGGGCACGTCGACCGGCAGATCGAGCGTCATGCGCGCCTCGGTCCGGTCCACGGTATGCGAATAGACGGACCGGACGGGGATGCCGCTCGCGACCAGTTTGTCCGGCGCAAGCCCGCGCCGGACAAACGAATCGTTCAAATCGGCGTGCGGCGTGAACACGAGGTCCATCTCCGTTTCTTCCAGAAACGGGATGCAGGCATAATCCGTGGACACGAAATAGGTCCGAGCGGAAAGATGGTGCCGCCTGCGCAGGTAGGTCAGCGCCTCCGCGGGGAACAGGTGCGGGCAAACCGCCGTATCGATCTCGTTTTCCAGAAGGTATCGGTGCAGGTTCTCCGCATATAACGTATTGGCGTAATAGACGGGCGATTTACGCCGGTCGGACGTGACGAACTCCCCGGCGGCGTACATAAACCCGAATGCACGGGGCGTCTTGACCGCGATGTTGACGAACGTACTGGCGATCATATCCGAAACGTTTTCGCCGAGAAACGCCAGAGCGTCCCGGGTTTCACATTCGTTTCCGTGCCGTTCCAGCGCGTCCTTGACTGCCAGAGCGGCTGCGTTATGCCCCTGCCCGGTGTTGCAGGTTAAAA
>CAYUUB010000085.1:0-7793 GCA_964447725.1 uncultured Oscillospiraceae bacterium | reverse complement strand
CGCGCAGATGAGCGCATTCGGCCAGAAGATGCTGGGTATCCTGAATTATATCCCGGTTTCCGTGTTTGTGCTTGTCATCGTCCTTGTAAGCTGGCGGTTCATCGTCCGCACGCGTTTCGGCAAGCATATCTACGCCGTCGGCTCCAATCCCAGGAACGCTTTTGCGGCCGGAATCAGTCCCGTCGGCACGCAGATGAAGGCGTTTCTCATCAAGGGCGTCTATACCGGCATCGCGGGCATTTGCCTTACGCTGATGACCGCTTCCGGCAATCCGCTGCAATGCGAAGAGTACGGGATCCGCTCTCTTTCCGCCGCTATCATCGGCGGCCTCGGCTGGGGCGGCTGGGGCTCCGTCGCCTGCGGCGTATTCGGCAGCGGCTTCCTCGTGATCATTCAAAACACGGTGTATTATTTCTTCACGCTGCTCTCCAAGCTGTATGAAGGGTTCGCGGTATCCTCCTACTGGCAGAATCTCGTTTCGGATATCATCATCTTCGGCGGCCTGCTTATGACCATCGTCACGGCCAAAGCGCAGCGCGAGACATTGAAGCAAGGCCTGAAGCAGCAGTTCAAGAGAGGTGAAAAGTATGTCAAGTAAAGAGCTTAGGGTCCACGGGGAAAACCGCGACTTTACCGCCCGAATGAACCTGTTTGTCCAATCCAATCCGGCGCTGATGTCCATCGTGATCGCACTGATCCTGCTGATTGCGACGTTCATCATCAATCCGGCCGGGTTCAACCTCGTTGCCGTCGGCAATATTCTGTTACTGACGATCCTGCTCAGCATTGCCTCGGCCGGCCAGACCATCGTCCTGATCGGCGGCGGCATGGACTTCGCCGTCGGAGCGGTCATGTCCGCGACGGCGATCCTTACCACCTACACGATGAAAGGCGAATCCGGGCATTTCCTGCAGGTGCTTGTCATCGCGCTGGCAATCGGCGCGGCGGTCGGTTTCCTCAACGGTTTCTGCGCCGTCAAGATCGGGCTTCCCGCGCTGATCGTCACCATGGCAATCGCCAACATCGTAACGCGCATGCAGTACGTCCTCACGCAGGGCGTCCTGTCCGGCAGCGCTTCCAAACTGTTTACGCAGACCGTCATCCATAAGATTGGCGGCGTAGTCCCCGCAATCGTGATGTACGCCGCGATTATCTGGCCGCTGACGTTCTTCATATTGAATCGCTCGCGTTTTGGCAAGCAGTTGTACCTCGTTGGCAGCAATCCCGTCGCGGCGCGTCTCAGCGGCGTGCGGGTCAACAGGATCAAGATTATCTCCTACATTATGAGCGGTATGCTTGCGGCATTCGCCGGCATGCTCGGCGCGGCTTATATGTCGACCGCACGTTGCCAGATCTTTGACGATTACGCGTACGATTCGCTGATTGCGGTCATCATCGGCGGCACGGCGTTCTCCGGCGGCATTGGTTCCTACGAGGGCAGCATTGCCGGTTCGCTGGTCATGATCCTTCTAAGCAACCTGCTTACGACGCTTCAGCTTACGCAGCCGGTTCGAAACGTGACGCAGGGCATCATTATGATTCTGCTGCTGATGCTCTATAACCGCTCGAAGTCCGTGCGTCAATAGTCGCCCGCCCGAATATACGACCAAGGAGGCTCGGGATTGTTCCTGAGCCTTTTTTCCGGGTACGGTTCCCATCTATTACCTCTTTGGAAAGGATGTCTGAAGTTATGGATTCCACAAGCGGCGCCGCGCTTTCGCGCCGGGGAAGAGCAGGTCTGAGCGCAGGCGTCGTTATGATGATTACGCTTTACGGCTTCGTAAATGCATTTTCAAGCGTGGTTATGAACCGCGTTGTCGACACGTATTCGCTGACGGGCGGCGCGCAGGGCATCATGAGCAGCATGATCAGCCTGGGGTGCATCGCCGCGTATTTCAGCGTGCCTGCGCTGCAGGGGCGCATCCGCAAAACGACGGTGCTTGTCGCCGCCGCGGTTTTGGTTGCGGCCTCGTTTTTCGCCCTTGGCGCCACGTCCCATTATATCGGGATGATCGCCGTATGCATCGTCCTGGGCGTCGGTTTTGGATGGACGGACACCTATTGCAACTCGATTATGGTCGATCTGCACGCCTCCGACAGCGCTTCACGGCTGGGATTGCTGCACGGCGGTTTCGGCGTGGGCAGCCTGCTTTCGCCTCTGGCGATTACGGCGCTGCTCGCGGTCGTTACGTGGCAGCAGATCAGCCTTCTTATGGGCGGACTGACGCTGCTCGTCGGGCTGATCTTTGTGGCCATTCTCGCGGTCTTCTTCCGGGGCGAACAATCCGTAACGCATGAAAGCGTGCTTTCCGCCGCCACGCTGAGATCGTATTTGCTCAAGAAAAAAAGCATCCTGATCCTCCTGGCGGGATTTATGTACGCCGCGACGCAGGCGGGGATGACCGTATGGCTCGTGCGGTATATGACGCTGCGCTACAACGCCGAAGCGCTTGGTTCAACGGCTTTGTCGATCTATTGGATCTGCGCGACCGCCAGCCGCTTCATTGCTCCGCGGATACGTCTTCGGCCGCTGAAGCTGTTTTTAGCGGGCGTTCTGATCTCCTGCGTGTTCCAGATTGCAGGCGTTCTTTCCGGCAGCGCGCTCGTCATGTGCGTTATGGCGGGCATTATCGGGCTCGTGACCGGGTTTTGCATTCCGATGCTGGTGAGCGAAAACGTGATCGGGCAAGCCGGCAACACATCGCTTTCCACCTCCGTTCTGCTTGTCACGATGTGCTTTGCGCGGATCCTGATCCCGATATTCATGGGATTCATTACGGACGGTATCAGCGTTTCCGTCGCCATGCTGACCCCGGCTTTGTCGGGCGCGCTGGCCGGCATTTTTGCCGCCTTCGCACTGCGCTGCGATCAAAACGCGCCTGCGGCACAGTAAAAATTCGCCTTGTTTTCCTGAAAGAAAGCAAGGCGAATTTTTACATTGTCCCCCGATATATCTCCGCAGGATCATAGGGCTTTTGATCCTGCTTTTTTGTTTGATTGGACGATCCGGTGAAGAAGGCAGGAACGTTACATAAACAGACACAGCCCGATCGGGATAAAGATCGCAAGAATGAAATCCATTACCTTGATCTTGGTGATTTTCAGGAGATTCAGCCCGATGCCGATGATGAGAAGCGAGCCGACGCACGTCATCTCGGCGATGGCCGAGCTGCTGAGCACGGGCGCCACGAACTGCGCGAGCAGCGTGATTGCGCCCTGGTAGACGAACACCGCGACGGCGGAGAGCAGAACGCCCGCGCCGAGCGTGCTTGCGAACACGACGGCGCTCACGCCGTCGAGCAGGCTCTTGGTAAAGAGCACCTCGTGGTTGCCGGTGAGGCCGCTGTTGAGCGAGCCGACCACCGCCATCGCGCCCACGCAGAAGAGCAGCGTCGCCGTGATGAACCCTTCGCCAAAGGTCGAGGTACCGTCTCCGGGTTTATGAAATTTGGTTTCCACCTTGCATACCAGCCGGGTGAACCGGCCGTCGAAATCGAGCAACATGCCGATTGCGCCGCCTGCTACGATCGAAATAGTAGCGATCAACGCGTTTTCGCCTTCCAGCGAACCGCTGATGCCGATATACAGGCAAATCAGGCCGAGACCCTGCATGATGCCGCTTGAGACGCGTTCCGGAATGCCTTTTTTCAGCAGCAGGCCGATGGTGCCGCCGGCGAGGATCGCGGCAGCGTTGACGATTGTTCCGAGCATGGGGATGGTATCCTTTCTATATCGCTATGCCGTTTTGGCATAGACATTCGGCTGTTTTTGTTATTGGCTTATTATACACTTCAAGCTTTTAGAAAGAAAACCCCCTTCTTTGAAAAGAAAGGGGCGGTCTGTCAAAAGACTTGTTGCTTGACGGTCGTTCACACGCGTTCCACGCCGAGGGTAACGCTTTCTTTATTGACGTTCCAGACCTTCATGTATCCGCGCGGGCCCCTGACCAGTTTGTCTCCGAGCGTCTCGGCCAGAATACCGTCCCCAAAGCGTTCGAAAACGCCGTTGATGCGCTCGCTGCCCTCGTAGGAAAGCACGATATGGTCGGAAACTTCGAAACCGGCCTCCTTACGCATGGTCTGCACCTTGCTGATGAGTTCGCGGACGAACCCTTCGTCGATCAGTTCCGGCGTAAGCCTGGTGTCCAGCACGACGATGGTATCGTTGTCGGCGGCCGTGACGAACTCCGTATTCTTGCCGGTGGAGACGAGCACGTCGTCCGGCGAGAGGATTACCAGCGCGTCCCCGACGGTAAATTCATAGTTTTTGCCGTCGTTATGCGCTTTGACGACCGCGTTGCCGACGCCCTTGCCCGAAAGGTGCGCGGAGATCTTCGGCAGCAGTTTGCCGTAGCGCGGTCCGAGGGTTTTCAACTGCGGCTTGACGACATAGCTCAAAAAGCCGGAAGCATCGGAAACGAATTCCGCTTTTTTTACGTTCAGCTCCTCCGTGACGATGCGCATGTAGTGCTCGGGAAGCGGTTCGCCCTGAATATACATCAGCGGCAGCGGCTGGCGGGTCTTGATGCTGCCGTCGTTGCGCGCCGCGCGGCCGAGCGTGACGATGTCCAGCACGCGCGCCATGTCCGCCTCCAGCTGCGTGTCGATCAGGCTTTCGTCCGAAACGGGGTAGTCGCAGAAATGGATGCTTTCCGGCGCGGCGCCGTCCACGCTGCGGACGATGTTCTGGTAGATTTCCTCGGTCATGAACGGCAAAAACGGCGCGGTGAGGAGCGACAGCGTATAGAGCGCAGTATAGAGCGTCATATATGCGGCGATCTTGTCGTCGGTCATCTCGCTGCCCCAGTAGCGCTCGCGGCAACGGCGTACGTACCAGTTGGAAAGCTCGTCCGAAAACGCCTGGAGCGCGCGGCCGGCTTCGGTGATTTTGAATTTGTCGAGATTGCCGTCCACGGTTTGGATCAGCGTGTTCAGGCGCGAGAGCACCCAGCGGTCCATTTCGCTGAGCTTGCAGTCTTTCAGGCTGTATCGGGTCGGGTCGAACTTGTCGATGTCCGCATACAGCACATAGAACGCATAGGTGTTCCAGAACGTGCCGATGAACTTCCGCTGCGCCTCGCTGACGGCCTCCGCCGAAAAGCGGCTCGGCAGCCAGGGCATGGAGCCGGTGAAGAAATACCAGCGGACCGCGTCGGCACCCTGCGCGTCCAGCACGTCCCAGGGGTCGACGACGTTGCCGAGGTGCTTGCTCATCTTCCGTCCCTGCATATCCTGCACATGCCCCATGACGATGCAGTTTTGGAACGCGGCCTCGTCGAAGAGGCAGGTGGAGATCGCGAGCAGGGAATAGAACCATCCGCGCGTCTGGTCGATCGCTTCGCTGATGAAGTTTGCCGGATAGCGCTTTTCAAATTCTTCCTTGTGCTCGAACGGATAGTGCCACTGCGCAAACGGCATGCTGCCGCTGTCGAACCAGCAGTCGATGACGACCGGTTCGCGCTTCATGAGCTTTCCGCATTCGGGGCAGACGATTTCGACCTGGTCGATATATGGTTTGTGCAGTTCCAGGTCCGGCGGCACGTTTTTGCCCATCTTCATGAGCTCTTCGCGGGAGCCGATCACGTGCACGTGCCCGCATTCGCAGGTCCATACCGGCAGCGGCGTGCCCCAGTAGCGCTCGCGCGAAACGCTCCAGTCGATGACGTTTTCAACGAAGTTGCCCATGCGGCCTTCCTTGATGGTCTCCGGGATCCAGTTGACGCTGCGGTTGAAGGCGATGAGCTTGTCCCTGACCGCGGTCATCTTGATAAACCAGCTTTCGCGGGCATAATAGATCAGCGGCGTGTCGCAGCGCCAGCAGAACGGATAGCTGTGCGTGAATTCCGGCGCGGAGAAGAGCTTGCCGCTGTCTCTGAGCGCGTCGAGGACCGGCTTGTCGGCATCCTTGACGAAAAGGCCGTCCCAGGGCGTCCCTCCGGCCATGTGGCCGGAAGCGTTGACGAGCTGCAGGAACGGCAGGTCCCATTCCCGGCCCACGCGCGAGTCGTCCTCGCCGAACGCCGGGGCGATATGGACGATGCCCGTGCCGTCTTCAAGCGATACGTAACTATCGGAAACGACCCGGTAGCCTTTCTTGTTCCCGAAATTGACCGGCAGTTCAAACAGCGGTTCGTATTCCATGCCGACGAGGTCTTTGCCCTTGCAGGTCGAGACGATCTCCGCGTCTTCGCCGAGCACGCTCTTGACCAGCGCTTCGGCCAGCAGGTATGTTTCGCCGTCTTTTTTCGCCGTCGCATAGGATTCCTTTGCGTTGACGCAGAGCGCGACGTTGCTCGGCAGCGTCCACGGCGTGGTGGTCCATGCCAGCAGCGCGACCGACGGGTCGTCCTTTTTATAGAACTTTGCGATGGCGGACGTTTCCGTCACGTCCTTGTATCCCTGCGCGACTTCATGGCTGGACAGCGCCGTCCCGCAGCGCGGGCAGTAGGGGACCGTTTTGTAGCCCTTGTAGAGCAGTCCCTTTTCATAGATGGTTTTCAGCGCCCACCAGATGGATTCGATGTAGTTGTCCTCATAGGTGATGTAGGGATCGTCCATGTCCGCCCAGAATCCGACGCGGTCGGACATGTGCTCCCACTCGGTCTTGTATTTCCAGACCGATTTTTTGCATTCTTTGATGAACGGCTCGATGCCGTAGGCCTCGATCTGCTCTTTGCCGTCGAGGCCGAGCTGCTTTTCCACCTCGATTTCAACGGGCAGGCCGTGCGTGTCCCAGCCGGCCTTTCTGAGGACGTCGTACCCCTTCATGGACTTGTAGCGCGGGATGATGTCCTTGATCGAGCGCGTTAAAACGTGCCCGATGTGCGGCTTGCCGTTGGCGGTCGGCGGACCGTCGAAAAACGTGTAGGGTTCGTTGCCCTTTCGCAGCGCGACGCTCTTTTGGAAGATCTGGTTTTCCTTCCAGAACGCGAGGACTTCCTTTTCGCGCGGCACGAAGTTCAGATCGCTCGAAACTTTCTTATACATAACGTGTGTGTTCTCCTCCATCGTGTAAAAAAATAAGCCTTCGTCTCAAAATCCCTTGGGACGAAAAGCTTCTGCTTTGCGCGGTACCACCCGGCTTGGCGGCACGATGCGGCCGCCCTCTTATCTTCCCTTAACGCGGGAAACGGCGCGCGTTACTCGGCTGCGAAAATCGGCAGCGCCTTTGGCGCGCGCGCTCACGGGTGATGCCGAATGCACGATGCGCCGCCGCCTTGCACCATACGCGGCTCGCTCAGTGCGCCCAACTGCGTTCGACTTGTCCCGATCGACGCTTTGACCCGACTAGTATAGCCGTTTTTTCCCTATTTGTAAAGACCGCGGGGCTCTTAACATCCAGCCGGATGTTTGGTATAATGATGGCTCATAAAGGTTTGGGTAAGGATTGGGAAGATATGGATTTTAAAACAGCAATCGCTTCGGCGCTGGCCGCGCGGTGCGCTCTGCCGGCCGCGGAACTCGCCGGCTGGCTGGAGACGCCGCCGTCGCCCGATATGGGCGACTATGCGTTCCCGTGTTTCAGGCTGGCCAAGACTCTCAGAAAGGCGCCGAACGCCATCGCGGCGGAACTGGCCGATACGCTGGCCCTGCCGGAGGGCGTTTCGTCGGTCGAGGCAAGCGGCGCATACGTCAACTTCACGCTCGACAAGGCCGCACAGGCGAAGGCCGTGCTCGGACAGGTGTTTTCGCAGAAGGAGCGCTACGGCGGCTCGGACATGGGCGGCGGCCGCAACGTGTGCATCGACTATTCGTCGGTCAACATCGCAAAGCCGTTCCACATCGGCCATCTGC
>CAYUUB010000084.1:0-7824 GCA_964447725.1 uncultured Oscillospiraceae bacterium | reverse complement strand
CCTTTTCTTCGTTCTTCCATCTTAGCAGATTGTCTTATATTTTAGCAGGTTCCCAGATGCTTTAGCATATAGAGCGGAACGGTTTCCTTAAACTGGTCGACAAAGTGCGGTATTTCAGGGCGCGGGCCGATGAGGCTCATGTCGCCCTTGAGAACGTTGAAGAGCTGCGGCAGCTCGTCTATGCTGGCTTTTCGAATGAAGCTTCCAAACTTCGTTTTTCTCGGGTCGTCGTGCTTCGTCCATGCGGTGTCCTCTTCCGCGTTGACGCGCATGGAACGGAACTTGTACATCATAAAAAGCTTTTTATTCTTGCCGACGCGCTGCTGTTTGAAGACGACCGGCCCCGGGCTGGACAGCTTCACGCCGATTGCCGCCGCCAGCATGACGGGGCTGGTCAGCACGATCAGCACGGCGGAGCCGACGATATCCATCAAGCGCTTCATCAGCGCGTTGCCGGGATCGTCCAGCGGTACCGTGCGGGCGTTGAGCAGCTTGCAGCCGCCGATCGATTCGAGCGTCGTACTCGACGGAATATAGTCGTTGCAATACGGGATAATGGATACTTTTGCGCCGTGCTTCTCCGCAGCGGCGATGATCTTCGGAAGCAGGGACAGTTCGTTGAGGTCCAGCGCCGCCACGACCTCGTCCAGGCCGGCCTTGGCGAGCTGCCGGCTGCCGGTCTTGGCCCACGTGCCGAGGTATTGTGCGCCGGACAGCGTGCTGCTGCGGCCGATGTAGCCGTCGATCATATAGCCGTAACGCGGGTATCTGGCGATGGTATTGACGTAACTTTGCGCGAGCGGACCGCTTCCGATCAGCAGGACGTGCTTGAGGTTATATCCCTTGCTGCGGTACTTTGAAAGAAAATACCGTAAGCTCAGGCGCTTGGCGAGCACGGACCCGCTCGATATGATGTAGAAGAACGCTATGACGCCACGGGAAAAGTCTTCCAGACGTAAGACATACAGCAGAGCGGCACCGGCCAGGGAGGCGACGGCGTTCAGCAGCAGCACCCGTTTGACGTTGTGTCCAACCGGCTTGCCCCGAATGGAATCGTAAAGTCCGGCAAGCTGGTAGAGAATTACGATTGCAAACGCGATTGTGAACGCAACCCAGCCCGAATGCAAAAACGTAAGGGCAATATTGCTTGTGTCTTTGCGTATGACGATCAGCCACAGGTACACCGCGGCCAGGTATGAAAGCAGAATCAAAACAAGGTCGATGAGACGATTGATAAGATTCAGCAGTTTTTGCCAGCGCTTGATCATGCTGTTCGATTCATCCCCTCAAAAATGAATTTGGCAAGTGACGGTGCTTACGACTCAGGTTTTTTGGGCGCAGGAATGGCGGCGATGTCGCCTCGATGCGAGCGAAACACGAATCCGGCGGCAATCATGAACCAGATCCAGACGATATTCGGCATATATCCTGTGAACAGGAAGGATTCCATCATGCTTTCCGCCAGCGTGAAGATCAGTACGGCGGGTACGATTCGAGTGCCAAGAGAGCCGGCATCCTTCAAATTGCGGAAGGACAGGCGGGCGCATGCGATAAACAGCATCACGAGGAATATGAGAACCAAGGTCAGACCGGGAATTCCCAGTGCAATCAAAACGGCGAGCAACGAGTTATGGAAGTTACCCACGGGAGACCCTGCTGGGAAATATTTCGCCATCACGTCTCCCGAAATAAGAGGCGTTGTTCCAAAGGCAAGAATTCTGCGCTGGCCTTTTAAACCCTTCAGCACCGAGATCCAGATACCGGTTCTGGCGTTGAACGTGGAAGCGTTGGACAGCCCTCTTGATGAAACGGCCTGAATGGAAGTCTCGGTTTCCTCCGGTGCGGCGGTTTCCGCGACGGCCTGCGTTTCCTCCGGGACGGCGGTTTCCGCGGCGGCCTGCGTTTCCTCCGGGACGGCGGTTTCCGCGGCGGCCTGCGTTTCTTCCGGCGCGACGGTCTCCGCGACAGTTTCCGTTTCTTCCGAAACGGCGGTTTGCGTTACGATGAAACGGCTGCAGCCCGCGCGGATGTATGCCGTACCTAAGTAGAATGCGAACATGAGGGCAAGCGAGAGGAAAACGCTTAGCGAAATTCGCCAGAAAGCGCTCCGCCGACGCAAAAGTACGACGTTCAGGATGAGAAAGAGTTCGAACCCGAGCGCGAGCGCCGTGCTGATGATTCCCGCTCTGCTGTCGGTAAGCGCGAGCGCGGAATAGCAAAGAGCGAAGCAGACGATCCAGAGAATCCTGATGGATAACCGCTTTGCCTTTACGAACAGGTAACCGATCAATACGATTGCCGTGCCACAAATCGGCGCAACCGTGTTGGGGTGGCAGAACATACGAAGCCGATGGTCCGTCCCGATGCCGAAGACTTCACCGGGAGCGAGCGAATTGGCGCCGACGCGTCCCGTCAGCGCGTAGAACAGCGCTGCGGCGCTGAGCAGCGATACGGCGACCGTCAGGAAAACCGCAAACGACGTTAGCACCTTTTTTGCGTCTTCAAACCGGAATGCATATGGAATGGAAAAACAGAGGAATGTTGTAACGCATACGCTGTGGAACCATGAGCTTGACAGCGCGGCGTCGACGCGCCAGTCGTTCAACAGCGCGGAAAGCACCATCCATATGAACAAGAGGCCAAGCAGACGGACCTCCGCATACGCTGTGTAACGGCGTGTGTAGACCAAAAGGGCGAGCATACAAAACGAGGCCGGATACAGAAGATAGGCGAGGACCATAACGGCGTACGACTGGCCGAAATATTGGAACACGCCGACAAAAATGCAGCAGAGCACGGCAATGACGCCAAGGAACTGCCACGCGAGGACATTCTTCCCGGAAAACGTGAATTTCGGTATTTCACAAAAACGGTCACTTGGAAAAGCTAACCGGCTCATGGTAATCGGCCCCCCTAAAACAACGAAAATACCGTCTGCATATGGTTGCCGCGCTGAATATACGACGCGACCAAACCACGCCGACTTTGGACGCAAACACGGTTTGGTTCAGCCAAGGTCGGTAGCATATGTGAATGGCAAAAGCCAAACACAGGCTATGATTTTTTACAGTATACCATAATCTATTGTAGAATGTTTGACGAATCGATTAAATTTGTATCAAAAGGCCAGCAGCATCGAAAATCCGGGAGGATATCATTTTACCCGGAAGGATACCGTTTCAGTTGATGCTTTTCCCGCGTCATTTTTTAGACTGTTGACACATGTGCATTCTCTGATAAAATTGTTACGATGGTTAAACCAAAAGATAACCTTGGCAATTGGCGGTTTTTGACCGGAAATGTTCGGGGAAAAGCCGGAAAAGTAAAGCAGGTACGCGAATGATCATGATGCTGCCCGTATTTTGCATTCTGCTTTTAACGGCAGGAGCAGCCACTTTATTTCAAAAACGCTTCGAGCGAATGCTGCCGCTCGTCATGCTCGGCATGACGCTTACGCTGTATTTGTTCGGCTTGGCTTCGTTTATCCGCGGGGGGGTCTTTTTCATCGTTGCGGTGTCGGCGGCGGCGCTGCTTTATCTGATAATAAATATAATGAAACGCCGGTGGAGCCGGATATGGCGATGGACGCTCACGCCCGGCGCCGCGGCGTTTGTTTTATTTGCGGTTTTTGCTTATTTCGTGTCCAGAAACAGGCTCATCGTGGCCGGGGATTCGTTTTCGTATTGGGGTGCCGTTGTAAAGACGATGTACTATTACGACGTTCTCGGCAACACGGCGGGCGTCTTTGCGCTGTATCCGCATTATCCGCCGGTCGGCTGCCTGAGCGGATATTTCTTTGTTCGCTTCCTTCCCGCGTTTGAAGAAGGCGCGGTCATCTACGGCAAGATGTTGCTGACGTTTTCGCTGCTCCTGCCGCTGATGCGGAATACGTCGTGGCGCGAACCGGTCAAATGCGCCGTGTATGCGGCGATCGCGTTCTTCGCGCCGTATTTCTTTTCGCTTGGCGGAAGCGACGGCATCTACACGGATTTGATGGTGGACGGGCTGCTCGGCCTCGAATTTGCCGGGATGCTGCTGATCTATTTTGCGCGCGCGGACGACGACGATCCGCTTTTTGTCGCGGCCGGCCTTGCAATTTATGCCTCGGCCATCTGCCTGACGAAACCGTCCGGCCTCGGCATCTGCCTGCTGGTGGTTTTGATCATCGGCATGGATTACCTGCTGTTTGAGCGCAAATGCAGAACGCGGTTTGCGTCGCTTGCGGGCGACGCAAAGAAACGGCGCAGGACGATTGCGATCCCGCTGCTCGCGCTTGCCATCGCCTATCTTTCATGGCAGGCGTTTATCGCGATCAAACTGCCCTCCGGAATCCGCTATGGACGCTACGACGGGAACGTGCTGGCGGTGATTGCGGAAACGGCGCGGCAGCCGTTTACCGAAAGCGGGATCGCCTGCATCAAAAATATGGCCCTCCGGTTCGTCACCATGAACGGAACGGGCGCCGCTTTCGGCGCGCCGGTTGCGGTGGTCCTTCTGTCATTTGGCTTTCTGGCCATTCAGGTTTTTCGCACGGAAAGGGAACCGGATGGAAAACGAATGCTGAACCATGTGCTTGTGCTGTACCTCTGCATCGCGCTGTACTTCCTTTCGATGCTCGTCATGTATCTTTTCTATATGAATGAGACCGAAATGGCCACGCTCGCCTCCTGGGACCGCTATGTCGGGACGATCTTTCTCGGCGTCGGCATCTACCTCCTGTTCCGGTGGCTGCTGCAACCGAAGGTACGGATGCGGACGGCATATCTTGTTATGGCGGCCGCCGTCCTGGCCGCGCTGCCGGTCATTGCAAATCAGAATTCGTCGGGGACGACGCAAGCCGAACGGGAAGCGTATCAGCCTCTCGAAAGCGCCGCGCTGGAGATGGACCCGCAGGAGGACAGGATATTTATTGTGAAGCAGACGATACTTACGGACAGCGTCGTGCGCTTTTTGAGCATGCCGGTCGGGACGGAGGAAGATGCGTTCGTCTGCGACGACGAGCTGGCCTCCACCGACGCGCGGCAGTTCGCCGCGATGACGGAAGGCTGTACATATCTGTATATCTGGTCGCAGAGCGACGAATTCGCCGTTAAGTACGGGGAATTGTTCGCCGACGACCCGGAAGCGTATCATTTGTACCGAATTGAACGCATTGACGGCGGAAGCATCCGCCTGTACGACGTTTCGCAGCAGAGCGCGGCCGGGTAACGAGTGGAGCGGCTGTTTGCCGGGGCAGAACGACCGCCTTGTGAAACGTTCGTGAAGCTTTTGCGGCGGGTGTTCCGGCAGCGCAAATCGGAGATATAATAGAAACAGATTATAACCGAACGCAGAATCAAAGCGGATCTGCCCGCCTGCGGACAGGCCCCTTTTGACTATGCTGCGCAGAAAGAAGGTTCGTCCGGCGCTATGGAAGCACTATCGGAAACAATCCTGCATCGGCGCATGATGCTGATCATCAATCCGGTCGCGGGACGGCGGCAGGTGCTCCGGTATATCCCGGAGATCACGCGTATCTTCATGAACCACGGCTATTTCGTGACGCTGATGGTCACCAACGCGCAGCGGGACGCGACGTGGCTTGCGGAACACTATGCCGCGGATTTCGACGCGGTCGTCTGCGCCGGCGGCGACGGTACGCTCAGCGAGACGGTGGCGGGCGTCGTCCGGTGCGGCGCGCCGGTTCCGCTCGGATACATCCCGGCGGGCAGCACGAATGTGTTTTCGTCCTGCCACGGGATATCCTGCGACATCCTGACCGCTGCGAACGACATTGCGAGCGGAACGATCAAGCAGATCGACCTGGGCTGGTTCAACGCAAGGAGCTTCGCGTTCATCGCGGCGTTCGGCGCGTTTTCATGGACATCCTATACGACGCCGCAAAACCTGAAGAACGTCTTCGGACCTTCGGCATATTTTTTCGACGGCGTGATGAGCCTGCCGAAAATCAAACCGATCCACATGAAGGTCACATCCGACCAAGGCGTCCACGAGGGTGCGTATCTGTTCGGCGCGGTCAGCAATATCTACGGTTTTCCGGGCCTTCTAAAATTCCCGGCCGGCGCCGTGCATACGGACGACGGCGCGTTCGAGGTCATCCTGATACGGGAACCGGGCACGCTGATTCAATGGCAGGCCGCGATCGGCGCGGTGATGACCGGAAACTTCGACGCGGAGGCGATCGAGTTTTTCCAGAGCGGGGAACTGACCATCGAGTCAAACGAAACGGTCGCCTGGGCGCTGGACGGCGAGTATGAAGGCGGCGGTTCAGGCGAAACGATCGAGGTGAAGAATCAGCAAAAGGCTATCAATCTGATCGTAAAAAGGGACGGATAAACACACGTCGATTCAAAAAGCCCATGACGGGCTTTTTTGTTTTCAGATTTTTATTGCGGCATTGTGACCCTTTTGTGAAACCGCCTGCGGAACGTGCCTTTTCCCTTGACAGAAACGGGAAACAGCGGTAGCATTCACGTGTATTAGTACAAGTAGTACACTGAATGCGGACATTTTCCGCAGGGGGGCACAAGATGAAACGAACACGAATCGGGCGAACACTGATTTTGCTGATGTGCGCCGCGCTGATTGCGACGGCGCTTCCGATGCGTTCCGCGCGCGCCGAAACTGCGCTGGCGACGGGATATGTAAACGCATCCAAACTGCACCTGCGCAAAGGCGCAAGCACGGATTACGAAATTGTCGACACGCTCACGCGCAACACGTCCGTCAACCTATACGAAGTGAACGGCATGTGGCTGAGAATCGACGTTCCCTCGACCGGTAAAAGCGGATACGTCTACGGAAAGTACATCACCGTCAACGGTTCGAGCCTGTCGGCATATGCGCTTGGGACGACGACGGGCAAGGTGCATCTGCGAAAAGAGGCGACTTCAAAGAGCGACAGCCTCGCGATCGTGGACAGCCAGTCGGGCGTGACGATCTATTCCGCGGACAAGACGACGGGCTGGTACAAGCTCAAGGTGCATGCTACCGGACAGGAAGGCTATATTTCGCCGCGGTATGTTTCGGTCGTGTGCAAGGTGGAGGGCGCGACGAGTTCTTCGGGCAGCCGGAGCGGCACGATCAATGCGACGAACGTGAATTTTCGTACGGGGCCTTCGACAAGCTATAAAAGCCAGGCGAAACTGCAGAAAAACGATGCCGTGACGGTGACCGGAACGTCCGGCAACTGGTATCAACTCACGGTGAACGCGACGGGAAAGTCCGGGTATGTGTACAGCAAATATGTCACGCTGAGCGAAGACGGCGCGACGCCTACGCCGACGGTGTCGAGCGGCAGCGCAGGCGTGATCAACGCCAGCGGCGTGAATTTCCGTACGGGGCCTTCGACAAGCTATAAAAGCCAGGGCAAGCTGAACAGGAACGAAGTGGTCACCATCCTCGGAACGTCCGGCAACTGGTACAAGCTGACGTTGGACGCGACGGGTGCAAGCGGCTATGTGTACGGGCGCTATGTAACGGTGAGCAGTTCCTCTGCAACGCCCACGCCAACGCCGGCCACGACCGGCAGCACGGGCGAGGTCAACGCGACCGGCGTGAATTTCCGTACGGGACCGTCGACGCGATACGTCAGCCTCGGGCTGCTCGGCAAGGGAACGAAGCTGACGGTGCTCGGCACAAGCGGGAACTGGCTGAAGGTTACGCTGCAATCGAGCGGGCAGACGGGCTACATCTTCGGCAAATATGTTACGCTGCTTGCGGCGACGCCAACACCCACGCCGACGCCGACGCCGACGCCTACACCGACGCCAACGCCTACACCCACGCCGACGTCGACGGACGGGGCGACGCCGACGGATACCG
>CAYUUB010000083.1:0-7856 GCA_964447725.1 uncultured Oscillospiraceae bacterium | reverse complement strand
TCGTCTCGCTGCACGGCATAATCGCAATACCGTCGACGTTCTGCGTCGCATAGGTGTTGAGAAGTTCGATTTCTTTTGCCGCGTCGCCGCCGCTGATCGCGTGCAACATTTTTACACCGTAATCATCGCACGCAGCCTGGTAACCAAGCGCACACCAGGAAGAAAACTGATCTTCCTGAAGGTTGATCCCTGCGATCACAAGCTGTTTTTCTTCCGTCGCGGCGGCAGTGTCGTCGCTTGTCGTCGCAGCCGTTTCATCGGCGGAATCGTCGGTGGTTGCCGGCGTCGATGTGCTGCACGCGGTAAAGAATGCAAGCATCATGACCACAAGCAGAGCAGCAATTGCCCGTTTTTTCATTTTTTTCACTCCTTAAGAATAATTTGGATTTGACTTGTCACAAGCTCTCGTGAAATTAAGCCAGGCTTGTTTTATAAGGTGAGTTAATCGGTTGCGCAATCGATTTTCTACGGGTTGATTATAATGTCGCCACCATAAAGTGTCAATGTTTTTTTAAAATTCCTTCAAAATATGTTCGTACTTTACCAAGATTTACTATTTTATTTAACAAATCACTCGAATAATGCGTATTCTGTTTTGCCCGATCGCTTTTATTTACTTTTCCGTTTGCTTGTGTTAAAATGGCTTGTGTGAATTTAATCGTTTACTTCTCGCCCTTATCTTTATGAATTAGGATCGTATCATGAGTGTAAAAATTTCTGATGTGGCAAAACGCGCCGGTGTGTCCACCGCCACCGTATCGCACGTAATCAACAATACCCGCTTTGTTTCCGACGAAACGAAACTGCGCGTACAGGATGCTATCCAGGCGCTTGGCTACACGCCAAACGCTTCGGCCCGCATGCTGAAAACCGGAAGGACCAGCCTGATCGGGCTGATCATCCCCGACCTCTCGAACCAGTTCTTTTCCACGATCGGACAGCAGGTTGAAGACAGAATCCGCAAAAACGGCAATTGCCTGATCATCGCAAATACAAAAGAAACGTGCGGCATTGAGCAGGAACACCTGAAAATGCTGACTTCCGGCATTGCGGACGGCATCGCGCTTGCGTCTACCGCTCAGCAGTATTCCGATATTCGCGATTATATCCCGGATCGTTTCCCTTGCGTATTTTTCGACCGCTACCTGAAAAACTGCGCGCACGACAGCGTCACCATTTCGTCCGCGCAGGCGATGCGCGACGCGACGAACGCGCTGATCAAGCGCGGCCATACCAAGATCGGTTATGTCGCCGGCTTGTCCAACATTAGCACGACGAACGAACGTCTTTCCGAGTTTTGCGGAACGCTGGAACAAAGCGGCCTGCCCGTCCGGCAGGAGTTGATTCAGCACGGCGATTCCATCTCCGTCCGTACATGCGCGGCCATCGACCGTCTTTTGGAACAAGACTGCACCGCTATCGTCACGTCCAACAGCCTGATGTCCGTCCAGGCGTCGTATCGCCTGTCGTCGCTCGGCATCGGCATCGGCCGCGATATCGACCTTCTTGCCTATAAGGATTACGAATTTTACAACACCTTCCTTTCGCACTGCGATCTGATCGTCCAGCCGGTAATCGAATTCGGCAATTTCATTGCCGACACCATTCTGGAACGTATCGAGTCGCCCGACGCGCCGCTGAAGGAAAGGGTGCTCACCAGTTATTTTCAACCCAAAACCATTTGACAGATCCATTCCGAATTCGAACTGTTGAATTGAAATGTTAATACAGAGGAGTGATTTTTATGAGTTCCAAAGCGGATTTGGAAGCGTTGCTTCAGTCTTTCGTATCCATCGGCCCTGCCGGCTGCGGCGTTTCCATATGTAAAAAGGGCCGGGAAATCTACAGCCATTGCGAAGGATTTGCCGATATCGACAAAAAAAGCAAGCTAACCCCAGACCATATCGTCCGCCTGTTCTCCAATACGAAGGTCTTTACCAACGTGCTGGCGCTGACGTTGTTCGAGAAAGGCAAATTTCTGCTGACCGATCCCATTTCCGACTATCTTCCGGAATTTTCAAATCCGGTCGTCGGTTTTTTCACGAATAACGGAACGTTTTCAACCCGTCCAGCCAGCTCGCCGATACGGGTCAAGGACCTGATGTCCATGTCGTCCGGTTTAACGTACGGCACGGAGATGGCCGGCGATGAAAACAGCAAAACCAACATCCTTATCCAGCGCCGGGTCGACGCGCTGGAAGCCGAGGGCGGCTACTCGGTCCGTGATTTTTCAAAGGCGCTTGCCGGCGTTCCGCTGCTGTTTGATCCCGGAACGCAGTGGCATTATGGTTACAGCCACGACATTCTGGGCGCGCTGATCGAGGTCGTAGCCGGCATGTCGTTTGGCGATTATCTGGAAAAAGCGATCTGCTCTCCGCTCGGCCTGCCGGATACGTCCTTCTTCCTGCCTCCCGAAAAAGCCGCGAGACTCGCCCGGCAATACCATGCGCCCGACGCAAACGGGAACCTGTCGCTCTCGGAAGACCTGGATTATTCTTACGATCCCGCGCACAAGTTCCAAAGCGGCGGCGCGGGCCTGCTTTCCACAATGGCGGATTTCTCGCGCTTCGCCGCCATGCTGTCCATGGGCGGCACGCTCGACGGCATCCGTATCCTCAGCAGGAACACGATCGACCTGATGCGCGAAAACCACCTTGGGCCTCAGCAGCTCGCAACATTTTACGCCGCGCAGGAAAACGGCTGGGAATTCGCGCGCGGTTACGGTTACGGCCTCGGCGTGCGCACGATGATCGACAAAGTGCGCGGCGGAAGCAACGGCTCCGTCGGCGAGTTCGGGTGGTCCGGCGCCGCAGGAACGTGGCTGATGGCGGACCCGGCTCAGGAACTGTCCGCCGTCTATGTCCAGCAGGTTTTGCCGAACCTTTACGAAAGCTACTTCCATCCGCGCCTGCGTGCGGTCGTCTATTCGTTTGATGGAATCGAGGGGTAACAATGACGGACTGTTACAAATCCACGAAAATCGCTGAAAATACCTGGCTGATCCTCGAATGCGGTTTCGACGCGATCTATTACCTGGAGGGCGACGATCGCGGCCTGCTCATCGACACGGGCGTCGGCGCCGGTAACTTAAGGGAATACGTTTCCCAATTGGCAACCAAGCCGTATGATGTGGTCCTTACGCATGCCCATCTCGACCATATCGGCGCCATCTGGCAATATGACGCGATCTTTCTCAATCGGCTCGATCTTCCGCTGATACGGGCCGCGACCGACCGGGACCGGGAAGATTTCATGCGGAACATGAATGCAATGTCGGAAGGCAGAACTTCCGATCAGGACCCGTCCAACCTCTGCCGCAGCGGGAAAGACCCGGCTTTTACCAACATAGACACCGGGTACGTTTTCCATCTCGGCGGCAGGGACGTTGAAGTGATCCATACGCCGGGGCATTCGGAAGGCAGCCTGTGCCTGTACGACCAAAAAACGAATCTCCTTTTTGTTGGCGACACCATTATTTATCGCCTGCTGCTGATCAATCAAAACCTCACCATCCCGCAGCGCATCTGGCAATGGTCGGAGAGCACGCGCCGGATCTATGAAAACCTTGCGAACTATTCCGCGCTTTATATGGGGCATTGCGGGCGGGTCCCCGAACATACGATTACGGAACTCCGGAAAATCGCCGACATGCTGATCGCCGATCCTGCCGATTTGGACTATTCCGAGGGCGTTCCGAAAAAGTCGCTCGGCTCAACGCAGATTTATTTCACCGTACCGTTCGACGACCCATACGCCAAAAAAGAGTAACCGTCAAAAAACTGTTTTTTGACAAGCTGAAAGGCTGCGGAATTTTCAAATTCCGCAGCCTCTTACGTATTTGTTTTGCGCGATGCGCGATCGCTATTTTATGACGCGTAACGATTTGCGGTCAATGGTCAGCGCAACGACGCAGAGGAAGATGATACCCTTTACAAGTTGCTGCGTCGCCGAAACCGGGAACACCATCGGCAGGCTCTTTTCCAGTACGCAGTACGTCAGCGTACCGATAATGATGTTGGAAAAATTCGCTTTTGCGCCGCCGGAAATCGGCAGTCCGCCCAACACCAGGGCGATTAATATCTGCGTTTCGAGCTGGCTGCCGGCGGTGCCCGTAATGGACCCGACCTTTATGACGTTGATAAACGCAGCGAACCCCGTGATCGCGCCGGCGGCCACATAGACAAAGAATTTCGTCAACTGCGGGCGGCAGCCGGAATAGCGCGCGGCGGTTTCGCCCGCGCCAATCGCACGAAGGTCCATGCCCAGCCGCGTAAAGCGAAATACCAGGAATCCAATCAAAAGCACAATGCTTGTCAAAAGCAGTTTCAGCCATGTCTGGTTGAGCGCGACGACGTCCGGTGTCGCGGCGATCGGTCCGTTGGTCGTAAGGTATTCGCAAAGGCCA
Organism: uncultured Oscillospiraceae bacterium; assembly: GCA_964447725.1. Classification (GTDB taxonomy): domain Bacteria; phylum Bacillota; class Clostridia; order Christensenellales; family CAG-138; genus UBA7703. The sequence continues at coordinate 3,451 of CAYUUB010000083.1, read as the reverse complement.
CGGAAAAGATACATCGTGCAAATCGTGACGATGAACGACGCAATTTTGAATCTGACATGGAACAGTCCGTTAAACGCGCCCATCATCGCGCCGCCGACAATGCCCGCGACGATGGCCAGCAGGATATTGTACTGCGACACCTTGCAGATAATAATTGACGTCAGGCCAAGAATCGACCCCTGGGAAAAATCCAGCCCGCCGGTGGTCATGATCATGAATACGCCCATCGAAGCGATCATCAGCACGTATACCTGGCTCAGGATCAGCTGCATGTTCCTCGGCTGGACAATCCTTCCGTCCGTCAGGAACGCAAAAACGACAACGATCGCCAAAAGCCCGCACAGCGGCATCAGGTTCCGTAACCACGGTTTCAAGTAAAGCCCGGCGGCCGCATTGTTCTTTTCTTCTTTATGTTGCTCCACCATATCGCGCACCCCCTTACACCATCTTGGCGATGAGGTCTTCCTCGCCAAGGGCGGGACTCCTCAAAAATTCACCGTTGATTTTTCCATCCCGCATGATCAGGATGCGGTCGCTCATGCCGAGCAGCTCCGGTATTTCCTCGGAAATCATAATGATGGATTTCCCGCTCTTGCTCAGCTCGCGCATCAAAGCATAGATGTCCGCTTTTACTTTCACGTCGATGCCTCTCGTCGGGCTGTCCAGCACAAGGATATCGGAATCCTTTCCGAGCCATCGGGCGATCACTACCTTCTGCTTGTTTCCGCCGGAAAGATCGGCGACATATTGGCCGACGCCCGTCATGACGACGCTCATCCGGGTGGCGTTTTTAACGGCGAATTTATCAAGCTTGCGCTTGTGCAATACTTTTTTTACCGCCAGATCGTCCAGAGACGGCAGGCAGATATTATCGCGGATCGAGTCGCTTATCACAACCGACTCGTTGTCACGGTCCTTGGAAGCATAGGCAATGCTGTGATGGATCGCCGCAGGAATGGAATTGATCGGCGTGCCGTTTGCCAGCCGGACTGCCCCGCTCCGATTATAGGACGCGCCAAACACCGCTTTGCCGATTTCATGCATGCCGCACTCGCTCAGTCCGCCAAATCCGAGGATTTCGCCCTTGTGCAACTGGAAGTTGACCCCGTCGACGGCGCCGGGGATCGACACGTTCTCGGCGGAAAGAACCACTTCGTCGGAAATCGGTTCGCCGTAATCCGAGCGGTAATAATGGCTGCCAAGCTCGCGCCCGACCATCAGCCGCTTCAGATCGTCGGTCGTGACGTCGCTGGTTTTGACCGTATCGATCAGCTCGCCGTCACGCAAGATGGAAATCCGGTCCGTGTGCTCGATTACTTCCGCCAGATCGTGAGAAATAAAGATGATCGTGTTGCCCTCGTTGCGAATGCGGTTCATATGCTCAAACAGCGACTCACGACCAGCCTGGCTTAACGCCGTGGTCGTTTCGTCGATCACAACGATCCTCGGGTTAAAATAGGTCGCCTTTACGATTTCAACCAGTTTGCGATCTTCAAAATTATAGTGGTCGATGATGGCGGAAGCGTTGATCCGGCCGAATCCATACCGCTCCAGCAACGCCTGCGCCGCCCTGTTCATGGCGCTCGCGTTCTTTATTCCGTGTCGGATGAACTGGTCCTCGTTGCCAAGGTAAATGTTTTCCGCAACGGTCAGGCCCGACAGCGTGCCCATCTCCTGAACGATGATGGAAACGCCGGCGCGATTGGCCTCCACCAGCGTTTTGGCTTTGAGTTCCTTGCCTTCCAGCAAAAACTGTCCGCTTGAGATCGGATAGATACCGCAGAGCATCGAGCAAAACGTCGATTTCCCGGAACCGTTTTCGCCGATCAGTCCATGGATTTCGCCCTTTTCAAAGGAAAGCGACACATCCTTCACCGCATGGGTGATGCCGAAGTGCTTGTTCAGTTTTTCAGAACGCAGAACAATTTCTCCCATATGTGCCTCCTTCACTTCACAACGGTGCCTTTAGGGGCACGGTTGGTTAACGTAACAATGGTCAAAAGCACGGCGCCGGTCACAAAGTCGTTGATCGTCGTCGGGACGTTCAGCGCGACCAGGCCGTTAAAGATAATCGTTATGATGAATTCTCCGACGATAATCGCCGTAACCGGCCAGCCGAACTTCTTGAACGCAACGCCGAAAAAGGTCCCCATCAAAGGTTTGAAGTTGCGCTCCATCGACGCCATGCCGGTGACAGCCAGCATCCCCTTGCCGTAGCTCACAGTCAGCAGCGCCATGATGCCGATAAAGAAGTGCAGGAGGATAAATCCAGCCATTTTATATTTCCGAACGTTGATGCCCATGTTTTTTGCAACGTATTCATTGCTGCCGATCGCGTTGCAATATGTGCCGATCCGCGTAAAGTTCAAAAGGAATGCCATCAGTAAAAATGCGCTCAGCGCCACGACATAGTTCCACGGCGCGCGGTTGAACGCCAAAAGACCTTCCGTCAGTTTACCGGGCGTCACGTAGGTGTCCAGAGTAATCACATAGTTGGCTACGCTCTCCAGCACCAGCATCAGGCCCACGGTAACGATCATGGAAGGAATCCGGAGCCGGGAATACAAAAATCCGTTGAAGCAGCCGATGAGCGTGCCGCAGATCAGGCAGCCGAGGACCAGCCCCCAATACCCGAAATATCTGGAAAGCAACACGCCGACGATGGAGGAAAGAACAATGTTCGCCCCAACGCTGAAATCGAACAGCCCCATGACCACGATAAAATAAAAACCGCACCCGCCAACGGCATATTGAATGCTCGTTTGCAGGTATCCGATCATTTGATTTGCCGAACCAAAGTTCGACGGAGATAAAATTTTAAATACCGCCCAAAAGAAGACCGCCATAACCAACAGCAGCCCTATACCGAAATACCTGTTGGCTTTCAGTTTGTTTAGCTTTGCGCTCATATCCTTTATCCAGCCTTATTCAGAATTGCCTACGGCAGATGGCCTACGGCCAGCCGGTTATGCACGGGCATGGGGACTGCCCGAAACGGGCGGTCCCCAATTGCCTTTGTTCAGAGAGGTTTCAATCAGCCTGCGTGACGCGCCTGCACATCTGCAATCGACAGCGCGGAGGCCGTCGCGGACAAGCCGTCGAAGTCTTCGGCCGCCATGGCCTTCAGCTCTTCGGCGTTGTAAGGCAGTTCGTCAACAAACAGCTTCGCATACGCGGCATAGTCTTCGGAAGACGCAACGTACAGGTACGGGAACAGAATCTCATAGAATCCGTCGGTCGGGACGGTGTAATTGCCCTTGATGGCGTTGTAAACCATCATGAAAGCAAACAGCGGATCGCAGTAATGGCCGCCGGATTCCGCGGACATACCGCCGGTCTCAAGCTGTGTGTCGAGGTCGGCAAGGAAGTCCGTCGAAACAACGTCGATCGTGCCTTTGAGGCCGAGGGAGTCGATCGCAGCCAGTGCGCCTACGAGCGTGTCGCCGCCGCC
>CAYUUB010000082.1:0-7911 GCA_964447725.1 uncultured Oscillospiraceae bacterium | reverse complement strand
ATTACGGCGCGCGCGAGCAGGGCGTCGTGGTGCGCAACGGCGTTTTATACCGGGATGCGATGAGCGACGACGTCTGCATCCTGCGAAAAGACGGTACGTTGAGCGTGTATAAAAAGAGTTCGTTTTCGTCGCTCGACATGCTTGACGACACCGTTTGGCAGGCGTGGGCGTTCGGCCCGGCGCTGGTCGAAAACGGGACCGCCTGTGATACGTCCGACAGCAGGATCAAGGTGAAGAATCCGCGCAGCGCGATCGGGTATTACGAACCCGGACATTATTGTTTTATCGTCGTCGACGGGCGGCAAAGCGGATATTCCGACGGGATGACGCTCGACGAGCTGGCAAACACGTTTGTGTCCCTTGGCTGCGTGACGGCTTATAACCTTGACGGCGGCGCGACCGCCACGATGGTATTCGACGGCGCGGTCGTCAACCGCCCGGTAAACGGCGGACGCTCGTCCAGCGATATTATTTATTTTTAAACGGATTTGTTTTTAAAAGGAGGTTCATGGTATGGACAGACAGCGTTTCTGGGGATTTCTTGCGCATGCCAGCATCATTATCGGCATGATGTTCGTGATCTTTTTTGTGATCGACCGGTTCAATCCGGCGATGGAGTTTTTGAGCAGCAGCATCAGCAAGTGGCTCATTCTGGCATTTGCCATTTGTTCGATTTTAAACGGCCTGTTTTCGGCGGTGTTTTTATTCCAGAAACAGAAGCGGCATGAAGAAAGACATGGAAGCGCTCCATTAAAGGCCGCGCCGGATCAAAATTCTGTTCCGCAACGGAGGCTTGCGCAGGCGCAATATGATCCGCATGCGTCCCGGCAAAGCGTACGGACCGGATACGGCTGCGCGGCCGGATATCCGGCGCAGGAGCCGCTCCCGGCAAGCGACCGGCAGTATCGGCGCCCTGCGTCTGCGGCCGGCCGGCCGCAGGCTGACTTTTGGTATCAAAACCCGCGCGCGAGACGATGATCCCGAACAGAGACGATCGTTGTCAGGGGTCGTCAAGCCCGAAAATTGACCGTGTTAAGATGGTTTTTGCCGCTCCGGCAGGTCGTCCGAAGCGGCAAAAACCATCTTTCAGCGCCGTTTTCCTGCGTTGCCATGACCGCGCGCACAGGCGGCTTCAACGCGCGCCCGCGCAAAGCAGAGAAGCGAGGCGCTTTTTATAAAGCGCGGCGTCCACCTTTGCGATTACGCTTGCGTTGCAGGGCGGGATTTCATAGTCGATCGACAGCGTCTGCGCCGGATCGTAGACGATGACCTGCCCGTAACAGGGACCGTCCTCCACGCAACAGTGGCAATACGCCGGGCGGCTCTCCAAAGTCATGTCGCTCCACAACGCAACGCCCATCGCGACGGCGTCCGGCAGGTCGACGATGTGTTCGCCGCTTCGCCTGAGGTTGTAGCGTAACAGTTCCGTATTGCAATCGACCGCAAACGCGCCGACCGGCCCGCTCGCGCGGACGGATTCAAGGTCCTTTTTGTTCCAGGCGGATTCGCCAAGGCACATGTCGAAACCGATGATCGTGATCGGGATGCCGCTTTGCAGCAAAACTTTATAACTTTCCGCGTCAACATAAACGTTGAACTCGGAAACGGGCGTCGTGTTTCCCGGGCCGAATCCGGCGGTCCCCATCGTGTAGATATGATGCACGCGCGACATGACCGCGCGCTCGCGCAGGATGGCCAGCGCGATGTTGGTGGCGGGTCCGAGCATCACGATGTCGATTTCACCGGGATTGCGTTTGACGGCGTCGAGAATAAAATCGACGGCGTTCGTATCCGCAGGTTTATTCGCGGGATGAATCAGCCCGATGTCGCCCATCCCGTCGTCGCCGTGCACGTTGACCGCCGTGACAAGCTCGCGAAAGAGCGGCTTGGGCGCGCCGGGGTAAACCGGTATGTCGGCGGAGCAGATTTCCAGCGTCATCAGCGCGTTTTGCGTCGCCAGATGGAGCGGAACGTTGCCGCAGACTGTGGTTACGCCGAGAATCTCGGTTTCCGGCGACAAAACCGCCATCATGAGGGCGACCGCGTCGTCCGAGCCGGTGTCGGTGTCAATGATCAGTTTTCTCATGGGTTTTGCCCTCCTTGTTGATGTTTTCATTCTAGTCGGTTATAGTTTTAAAAAACAGGTCACATGACCCGGATGGAGGCGGAACGCATGTTTGACTACAGGATCCCGGACGGGGTCGTCTATGCGGAGCGGTCGTATCGGCGCGGCGAATACATCCTTTCGGACCTTGAGGAGAGCGACAGCCTGTATATATTAAGGAGCGGCGCCGCGGACGTGGTTTTTCGCAACATCGACGGCGAAAACCTGCGCATCTATCGCTATGAAGCGCCGGACTTTTTCGGCGAGGTCGAACTGCTGACCGATCACCACCAGCCGCTCCCGGTCGTCGCCGTCGGCGACTGCCGCGTGAGCGTCATTCAGTCGGCGGAGGCGATGAAATGGCTGAAAGCGGATTTTCCGTTCTGCCTTCACATGATGCGGCGCCTGTGCGAAAAGATGTACGACGACATGTACAGCCGCACCGACCAGCGATTCCTCACGCAGAAACAGCGGCTGCTGAAGGCATACAAACGGCACGCGGAAAGAGGCGAACTGAAAACGCTGACGAAACAGGCGCTCTGCGAAGAGCTGGGCATCCCGCTGCGCAGCCTGAACCGCGTTATCGCGCAGTGCTCGGACACGGTGACATATAAAAACAAACACTTTCAGACCGTCAGGCCGCTGGGGGAATGAATCCGTTCGCCGCGCGGCGTAAAAGCGCTTTCCACCTTCAAAGGCAGAGGGTGTCGCTTATCAGCGGCCCTGCCGCGGGATTCGGACGAGAAGAACGAACGACCGCGGCGGCAACGGAAAATGACCGCCTGTCAAACAATCCCGTTTACAAAGTGATTAAAAAAAGTTAAAATCATAAAATAGACAAACGGGAGAAAAACAACGATGAGCTATATCACCGGGGACAAACAACTAATCAAGGAAATCAACAAGGCCTCCATCTTTCAGGTCGTGCAGGACAAGGGCCCGATTTCGCGCGCCGATATTGCGAAAATTCTGAAGCTGACGTCGGCGACGGTTTCCAGTAATATGAGCGAGCTGATCCAAGATGGAATCGTTTGTGAAATTGGTACCGGCTCGTCGAAAGGCGGGCGGAGGCCGGTTTTGGTCGCTGTTTCCGACGATGGCGTTTGCTTCATCGGAGTCGATATCCACAAGGACGGGGTGGAGGCGGCGATCGTAACGCTGAAAGGCAGGATCGTTGCGGTTTCGGAGCGCCCGTTTCTGCACAGCGACGGAGATTTTGAGCATGACGTGCTTGCGTGCATCCGAGCGGCCCGGGAGCAGGCGGCGGACCGGAATATCCGGGGTATCGGAATCGGCATGCACGGCATCGTAGACACGACGAAGAACATTTCAGTGTTTGCGCCGGCTATGTCGCTGCGTAATTTCGATTTAAAATCCTTCATTGAAAAGGAAGAACGCTTGCCCGTTTATGTGGACAACGACGCCAATGCAATGGCGGTCGGCGAAAGTTGGTTTGGCGAGGCAAAGCAAACCAAGAACTATGTTTTCCTGAATGTCGGCAGAGGAATCGGCTCCGGCATCGTTTTAAACGGGGAGATCTTTCGGGGCAGCGGGTTCGCCGCCGGCGAGATCGGCCATATCCGCGTGGTGGATAACGGCGTGAAATGCGTGTGCGGTAAATTCGGGTGTCTGGACACCGTTGCGACGGAGTACTCCGTGATGCGGGACATCGCCAATTCGATCCAATCAGGCGTAAAAAGCGAGATAACGGAACTTGTGGACGGGGATATGAAAGCAATTACGATTGAAACCGTTATGGAAGCGGCGAAGGACGGCGATTCCTGCACGTTGGACGCGCTGAGCAAGGCGGGCCGGTACATCGGCGTCGCGGTTTCGTATGTGATCAACATCCTGAATCCGGACATGGTAATATTAGGCGGCAGCATGTCGCTGCTGGGCGAATATATGATGGATTCTTTAACGGACGCCGCTTTCACATTGTCCATGAAGGAGTGTGCGGACAACGTGCGGATCGTGGTTTCAAGTTTACTGGAACGAGCGGGCGTTATTGGCGCGGCAACGTTGGGTATGCGGAACATGTTTCGGCGGATATGATTGGACGATAATAAAGTCACTAAAAAAAGTTAAAGAAATTTATCCGAAAACTATTGCAAAACTATCATCAAGGTGGTAATATACTCTTACAAATTCTTTTTTTTAATCTTATTAGTAAAGTCACTAAAGAAAGTAAAGCGTCACAATCACAAGGGGATACGGAATGGGGAGTTTTTTTTACCGATATGAAACCATATGCGGCAGGAGGGCGATCGCGCTCGGTTACCGTGCGGAGAACGAACGGAAGCAGGACGTACTGATAAAAGTGTCTCCCGAACTTGGAAACAACCTCTATTGCTTCAAGGTCGGGAAACATGAAATCGTGCGATACGACGATCAATTCGGGCTGACGTCTTATTACACGGGCAATCCGATCCTGTATCCGTTTCCAAACAGAGTTGAAAACTGCCGGTATGGATTCGAAGGCAAGCGTTACTGGCAGATCAAAAACGGGATACCGATCTATATGCATTCGCTGGTATATGACGAAAATTGGGGATACCGGCCGCCCGTCGCGGACGACGACGGCGTTACGCTGGAAACGTATATCGACGTCGACGAGACGCACCCGGTCTACCAGGGGTATCCGTTCCGGCATACGATTTCGGTTTTTTACCGCGTAACGGAAAGCGGCTTTCAAATCGGGCATAAAGTTGTAAACAGGGACGATAAAACCATGCCGTTCGGGATTTCCTACCATACGTTTTTCAACAAGCTGTCGGGCGACGATCAAACGATGCTGCGGGTTCCGGCGAAGCACATGATGGAACTGACCGACGCGCTGCTGCCGACGGGCAGGCTGCTCGAAGTGGAAGGCCGGGATTTTGACTTGAGGACGCCGGTTCCGGTCGGAACCCTCGATCTGGACAATTGCTTTACAACGATGGACGCAAGCGATCCGGTGGTCGTCGATTACAGAACGATCCGGCTGAAAATACGGATGAAATCCACCGACGACTATACGCATGTGCAAGTGTTTACGCCTCCGGGGAAACCGTTTATTTGCGCGGAAAAACAAACCTGCTCAAGCGACGCCGTCAACCTCGCTGCAAAGGGCTTTTGCAAAGAGGCGCACTTGCTTACCGTCGAACCGGGTGCGACGCATCAGGGCTGGGTGGATTTTGATTACGAGTCATATTAATTGCAAGGAGGCAGTATGAGCAAAATTGTTTTAATCGGCGCGGGGAGCGCAATGTTCGGGCTGGGGGCCCTCGGAGACATTTTTCAGTCGAAAATTCTGGAAGGAAGCACCATTTCACTTGTCGACATCAATCAAAGCGCACTTGACGAAGTCGCAAAAACCGCAAGGGCCCATATTGAAGAACATCATCTGAAGTATACGCTCGAAGCGACGACCGACCGGAAGACGGCCTTAAAAAACGCCGGATACGTCATCATCTCCATTGAGGTCGGCGACCGGTATCAACTCTGGGAGCAGGACTGGCATATCCCGCAGCAGTTCGGGATTAAACAGGTTTATGGAGAAAACGGCGGGCCGGGAGGCGTTTTTCACGCGCTTCGCATCCTGCCGCCGATCCTGGAAATCTGCGACGACGTCAGCCGGATTTGCCCCGGCGCGCTGGTGATCAACCTGAGCAATCCGATGACGACGATCACGATGGCGATTCAGAAGAAATATCCCGATATGAAGCTGATCGGGCTATGCCATGAAATATCGTCCCTGGTCGTCCATCTCCCGCGCATGTTGAATACAAGCTTCGATCGTCTCAAAATTCGCGCCGGCGGACTGAACCACTTCAGCATCATGATCGAAGCGATGCGGCGCGACACCGGCGAGGACGTATACCCCGAAATCCGCCGGTTGACACCGGAATATTTTGGGAAAACCAGCGAACGCGGACTATTTATGGCGCTGTTCCATTACTTTGGTTATGTTCCTATAACGACGGACAGCCATTTAGGCGAATATGTCGCATGGGCGCAGGATACGGCGGACCACAAGGGCATTATCGATTTTTATACCGGTTACAAACAGGAATGCATGAGTTATGTCGTTAACCCGGTGAAGCGTATAACCGAAGGCACGCAGCCGGAAGAATACTGGCGCGTAATTCCGATTATTGAAGGGATTGAAACGGGCGACGGCCATGAAGAGCTTGCGGTCAACATGCAAAACAAAGGACTGATCGACTGCCTGCCGGAGCGTGTCATTGTGGAGGTTCCGGCCACGGTGGATAAGGGCGGCGTGCACGGAATGAAGATCGATATGCCGAGCGGATTCGGCGCGCTGCTCAGCACGCGCGTCGGCGTGCTGGATATGACCGTGGAAGCGGCGATCACAAAATCGAAGCGTGCGGCTTTGCAGGCCCTGCTGGTCGATCCGGTGGTCGACAGCGCGCGCGCGGCGGAGAAAACACTGGATACGATTCTTTCGTTCCAGTCGGATTATCTGGGATACCTGCAATGATAAGTTTTACGGGGGAACCGTAATAATAAAAGGAGGAAAATAAAATGACCAAAAGGATTCTCTGCATGCTTTTTGCGGTTGCGATGGTAATCGGCGTATTCGGCTGCACCGCCGCCGATACGTCGTCCGCAACGGAGAGCGCCACGGCAGGCGGAACCGTAACCGAAACGGCTGAAACCGAAACAACCTACAAGGCGGCGTTTATCGCGCAGTCGCTGATCAATGAATCGCAGGCATATGCATGGAAGCAATTCCAGCAGTACTGCGCCGATTACGGCTTTGAGATGACGGCGTTTGACGGACAGGGCGACATCCAGAACGACGTTAAAGCCGTCAGCACCTGCATTGCGCAGGATTATGATGCGATCTTTATCAACCCGAACGATATCAACGCGATCGTCCCGAGCCTGATGGAAGCCAAAGAGGCCGGCATCATCGTTGGCATGTTCTCGTCGGATCTGACGGAAGAAAACTGGGCGTATCGCGACTTCTTCTGCGGCGTCAACGATACGATGGCCGGTCAGACGGCGGCCCAGGCGTTCATCGACCATTTCCCGGACGGCGCGACCATCGTTGAAATCGGCGGGCAGGCAGGCCACGACGCGCAGATCAAACGCCACGACGGCTTCGTAGAGGGCCTGGAAGGCAGCAACATCACGATTCTCGATACGCAGAATTGTTCCGCGTGGGTTACCGCCGATTGTATGTCGATCATGGAAGACTTCATCGTCAAGTACGGCGATGAGATCGACGGTGTGTTCTGCCATTGGGACAACGGCGCGACCGGCGTCATCGAAGCCCTTAAAAACACCGACATGACCGACGTGTATCTGGTCGCGGTCGACGGATGCCGTGCCGGTTACGATCAGGTCAAGGACGGCACGCAGGCCGTCAGCATCGGCCAGAGTTTCACGAACATGGCCATAAAGAGCCTCGAATGCGCAAAGGCGCTTCTTGACGGCGGAACCTGCGATGAAGTGAACTACATCCCGCTGGACGTCGTTACAAAAGATAATGTCGATACGCTTCCGTATCCGGAATGGTAAGACTGCAAAACAGATAAGCTTACGGCCCGCCCTTCTTTTACGGATGGGCGGGCTGAAATCTTATGTAATATTATCTATCCGATTCTGATTGGTCGCAGGAAAAGATGCCCGTCCGGCTTGCAATTTACCGATATCTGCTGCGGATTAAAACAAAACTAAAACAAAACACGAAGGAGACCCTTTATCCTGCAATGAAAATCGACTGAACGGTTGGGGCATAAATATTGAAAGGGGAAAAGAAGGCGTGGAAGAGAAGGAGCAGGGAATCATTCTTTCCA
>CAYUUB010000081.1:0-7954 GCA_964447725.1 uncultured Oscillospiraceae bacterium | reverse complement strand
AATGTCATTCCCTGCGTGCTGGATAACTCCATCACCGGCATGACCGGGCATCAGGACAACCCCGGCACCGGCTATGCGCTTTCGGGCGAGATCGCCGCGCGAGTCCCGATCGAGGACGTGCTCGCCTCCTACGGGTACAAAAACGTCATCATCGTCGACCCGCAGGACCTCAAGGCGATGCAGAAGGCCGTCGACGACGCGCTGTCTAGCGAGGTTCCCGCCGCGATCATCGCCAGACGGCCCTGCCTCTTGATCAAGCGGATCAAGCACGACATCGGCAAATGCGTTGTCGACCGGGAGAAATGCCGCGGCTGCAAAATGTGCCTCAAGGTCGCCTGTCCGGCGGTCCATGTGAAGGACGGCAAAGCGGAGATCGACCGTACGCTTTGCGTCGGCTGCACGGTGTGCGCGCAGGTCTGTCCCTTCGGCGCGATTTCGCGCGAAGAGCCCGCTGCGGCACGGAAAGGAGAATGACACGCATGAAAGACACGAAGAGCATTCTGCTGGCCGGCGTCGGCGGGCAGGGCATCATCCTGATGAGCAAGGCTTTTACAGCGGGACTCGTCGCCGCGGGTTACGACGTTAAAATGAGCGAAGTCCACGGCATGGCGCAGCGCGGCGGATCGGTCTCCACGCAGGTGCGCTACGGCGAAAAGGTCTATTCGCCGATTATCGGCCGCGGCGAGGCGGACGTGCTGGTCGCTTTCGAAAAGATGGAAGCCGTCCGCTATGCCGAGTTTTTGAAGCCGTCCGGCTCGGCGGTCGTCAACGACGCCGAAATCGTGCCGCTCCCCGTTGCGTCCGGCGCGGTCGCCTATCCCGGCGGCGTGCTGGACGCCATGCAAAAGGCCTTTCGGGTCCGCGTCGTCCCGGCCTCCGGGCTCGCCGAGAAGCTCGGCAGCATACGATGCATGAACATCGTCCTGCTCGGCGCGCTGGTAAACGCGCTCGGCCTCGACAAAATCGATTGGAAAGCGGCATTGACGGAAACGCTGCCGCCGAAGATATTAAAACTCAACCTCGACGCGTTCGAGGCGGGGTTCCATTACGGAGGATGATCTATGGTTTCACACGAAATGCTGGGTGCCGGACGCGTACGTTCCGCCATTCGCGAACTGTTTGAGTACGGGCGCCGCCGCGGGCAGGAAGTCGGCGAGGAGAACGTGTTCGATTTCTCCCTCGGCAATCCGTCCGTTCCACCGCCGCAGGAAGTGACCGACGCGTTTATCGACCTGCTGCAGACGAGCGATCCGATGACGATGCACGGCTATACGAGCGCGCCGGGCGACAACGGCGCGCGGGACGCGATTGCAGCGTCTCTCAACCGGCGTTTCGGCACGCAATTTTCGCGCAGGAACCTCTACCTCACCTGCGGCGCCGCCGCCGCGCTGACGTCGACCTTCCGCGCGCTGACGATCGACGACAAAACGGAGTTTATCGCGTTCGCGCCGTATTTCCCGGAATACTCCTTTTTTGCGACGACCGCCGGAGCCAAATTCCGCGTTGTGGAAGCGGACACGCAGAATTTTCAGATCGACTTTACCAGCCTGGAACAGACGATCAACCCGCATACGCAGGGTGTGATCATCAACTCGCCCAACAACCCTTCCGGCGTGATCTATTCCGAAGCGACGCTGAGAAAGCTCGCCGGCATCCTGCGGGCGAAGGGCGCGGAATACGGCCACCCGATCTATCTCGTTGCGGACGAACCCTATCGGGAGCTGAGTTATCTCGACGAACAGCCCCCGTTTATAACGGACCTTTATGACTGCGCGATCGTATGCTATTCCTATTCCAAGAGCCTCTCGCTTCCCGGCGACCGTATCGGGTACGTGCTGCTCGGCAACGATATGCCGGATTTCGACGACGTGTACGACGCAATCGCCGGCAGCGCGCGCGTGCAGGGTTATGTCTGCGCGCCCGCGATCCTCCAGCGGGTCGTCCAGCGCTGCTCCGAGCAGGACGTTTTGCCGGATTTGACGATCTACCGGAAAAACCGCGACGCCCTCTACAACGCGCTCTCCGAAATCGGTTACCGCTGCATCCCGCCCGACGGTGCGTTTTACCTCTTTGTCGAAGCGCCGAACGGCGACGGCGACGCCTTCTCCGAACTGGCCAAACAGGAAGACGTCCTGATCGTTTCCGGCCGCAGCTTCGGTTGTCCCGGATTCGTCCGCATCTCCTATTGCGTCGATCACGAAACCATCCTGCGCGCAGTCCCGGGTTTCAAAAAGTTGTTCGAACGCATACGGGCAGGCTAACCGCCCCTGACAATCTCGGAACTTTTACAGAAAAGCCGTGTCGCTTTGCGCGGCTTTTTCTGCTCTTCAGAACGAAAACGCCCTTCCGCTTTTCTTTTTTGAAATTTACACCCGATTGCCGCAAAGTAAAAAAACTGATATACTTTTTTTGTCACTCAATTGAATTGTATTCTTTCATCCTGTCTTGTTGCGATCTGTGGGGGGGGGTTCGTATATGAAACAAAATGCTTCTTACGGGCGGGATGCCGCTCCATCCGGCGAGGATATGCGCTCTGCGCGCGAACAGGCGATGCTCCGTCTTTCGCAGGAAAGCCGGGACGATCTGATCGACCGTGTGCTCGCTCTGCAGGAGCGCAAGGGCGAACTGAAAACGCAGATTGCGCACTATAAAAAAGTCGTCGAATATGAACGGGCCTGGAACCAATTTTCGCTGACGTTTCTTCTCGCCGGCGTGTTTTTCTCCGTCCTCCTGATCGAGGGCGAGCCGAGCTTTTGGCATGTGCTGTTCGCACTGATCGAGTCCGCAATTTTCGGTGCGGCTTCGGGGTTTTTGCTGATTTCGGCGCAACGCAAAATCCGCGCCGCCATCTTCCGGCGGTTCCGCCGCACGAAGCCCGCGCAGGCCGCGTCCTACATGATGCTCTTCGCAGTCAGCGCGGTCGTAATCTTTGTTGCCTGGTACCTCATCTCGCTCATCCCTTCCGTTTCCTAGGGTGTGTTTCTTTTTTACAAAAAAACGAAGAAAAAGCGGCCGCCGCGGACTGATTCGATCCGCGGCGGCCTATTGCTGAATCATTAAAAGGGGGGACGATTTTGATTCAGCAACCTTTGCAACCGTCCGAGGCCTGAAAAGCGCTATTCGCTAACGCTTTCGCTCAGGCTGTCGAACGCATCCGTCAGTGCCGTTACATAGTCCGCGCTCACAAGCAGGCCGTCCGCGCCTTCAAACATAACGCGGTATGCGGTGCTGCCGTAGCGCGAGAGCGTAAGTTCCATGTCCGTGAACGTGTCCGTCGTGCGATGGAACACGATCGTGACCTCCGGCAGGCTGCCGGCGTCGCTGTCCGCCGTGTCGCCGTTCCATGTGATGGAACCGATCGCGTCGAGCAGTGCGTCGCCGAGATCGTTGTCGGCCGTCTCGCCGTCCAGCGTGAAGGTGCGGTCCTGCGTGGTGGTCGTCGTCGCGGTGTCGTCGTCCGAATCGCTGTCGGTATCGGTAACCTCAACCGTTTCGGTTCCGAGGACGATCGTGTGCGTCTCGCCGTCGATCGTGATATCCATGGAACCGACCGTGTCGAAGTCCAGCGCGCAGATCGTGCTGGAGCGCAGCGAGGAATACCCCGCCAGCATCAGCTCGTCCGCAAGCGTCGCGTCGATGGTGTACACCATGCTCGACCCGCCGAGCCTTGCGTAGCAGTAATCGCCCACAAAGCTGCCGAGTTCGAGCGTAAAGGCCCGTTCTTCGCTCGTAGTCGTCGTGATCGCGTCGCCGTTTTCATCCGTTTCGCCGGTCGCGGTCGTCACGTCCGCCATATAGCGTACGACGATGGTCGCGGCGGGCTCTTCCAGTCCGTACGTCCCGAGCGTGCTCTTATCCGCGTTATAGCTCAGGCAGGCGCGCCACGTCATGGCGTTGAGGTCGTCCATCAGGGATTCCACTTCGTCGGTGCCGAGCGGGTACGTCTGGCCGTCCTCGTCGGAATACCATACGAACGCATCCGAGTACGACAGGTTTGCGTCCGGATCGTAGTTGAGCACGACGCTGCGCGTGCCGGTGGTAACGTCGATGCTCTCAACGTTATTCATAGCCGGGACGTCTTCCGTTTCGATCAGATCAAACAGGCCGTAGGAGAAATTGTCCAGCAGGGACGAATCCACAGTGTAGATCATGTCCGAGTCGCCCGTGGCCATATAGTATTCGTACGTCAGTTCGTTTTCCGCTCCGATGGAGTACTGGTATTCGTTTCCGTCGATATCGGTCACGTTGACGATGACGTCCGGTTCGTCCAGACCGTAGTCGGCCAGGTTGCCGCCGGAGAATTCGCGCGTGGGCTCCAGCGCGTCGATCACCGCAAGCATTTGCGCGGGATACGTCTGGTCGAGCGGGAACGCGTCGTCGTCGGCATAGACCCAGTCGGCCGTAGAATCTTCGCGCGTCAGCGCGACGGTTTCGCCGTCGTATTCATACGAAATGCCGACGATGTCCGACTTTTCGGGTATCGTAATCTCAACAGTCTCTTCCGTGTCCGCCGCCACGGTCTCCGCTTCTTCCTGGTTGGCGTTGACCGCGTCGAGTATGAAATATCCGCCGACGAGCGCGCCGAGCACGCACAGCATGATGAGCAGTTTCCATCCGCGTTTCATCGTTTCAGTTCGCCTCCCCTGTGCGCGGAGCACGCGCATTGTTTTGCAGTTTCCGTTCGTTCATCATTTGCGTTTCCTCCTGACCACTACGACGACGCCGCCGAGAATCAGCGCCAGCGGGATAACGCCGATGAGGATGACGCTCCAGCGCGTCGCGTCGCCGCTCGAAACGACGAGCTGTTCGGAATCAAGCGATTTTGCGTGGATACTGATGGTGTTCTCGCGTTCGCACATCCAGCCGAGCGAGTTGAGCAGCAGGTCCGTGTTCGCCCCGGAAACCATCGAGTCCACGTCGTCGTCGAACATCATGGTCGTCGTCAGCCAGACGATCTTCGTCTCGCCGTTGTCCACTTCGTCCGTAATTGCCACGCCGAGCGCAAACGGCCCGTCGATATCGCCGGATTCCTTTTCATAGGTGGTCATGTCGTATCCGGCAAGTTTGGAATACGCATCGTCGGAGGTCGTGAGCAGTTCGGTCACGTCCAGCGTGTCGCGCAGGTCGTCCGAAACGACAAGGCCCTGTGCAACCGGCATGAGGATATAGTAACTGCCGTCCTGCAACGGGGAGGTGATCGTGTGATAGTTGATATCCGGCAGCAGGTAATGATTGTAATTCCGCAGCGAATAGTTGCCGTCGCCTTCGACCACGATCCCGTCGGCCTTCGTCACGCCGTAATATTCCATCAGCGCGGCAAGGTTCGGCAGTTCGTCCTCGGTGTAGTCGGTGACCAGCAGCATGCGTCCGCCGTCTTCGAGATAGGACAGGATCGTATCTTTTTCATCGCTGGAGATGTCCGACTGCGGGGACGCGATAATCAGGCATTCACAGTCGTCCGGAACGCCGTCCGAAGTCAGCAGGTTGAGGTCTTCCAGCTCGATGTTTTCGCCGGTGATGGCGGATTCGGCGCTGCTGCCGAGTCCCTGCTCGCCGTGTCCCTGAAGCTGGTACGCAGTCGGAAGATCGTCGCTTGTGACATAGTCGATCGCGCTCGTGATCTCGCTTTCGCCGTTGAAGTCCGTCGACGTCGTGCCGGTCGTGTAGTAGCTCGAATAATCCGTTTCGAAAATATCGTAATAGCTGACGTACCGGCTGCGCTCGCCGCAGACGACGACCAGGCTGTTTTCATAGACGGAATCGCTCGTATACTGGTCCAGAAAGTTCGGCGACACGACCGGGTCGATGGTCTCGACCGTAATGTGGTCGCTTGCGCCTTCGTACTGGTCGAGCAGCGCGGAGAGCGTCGAGTCCTCGTTGCCCGTCTGCGCAACGACATAGATCGTCACGTCGTCCGTCAGGCCGGCCGCGATCTGCTCGGACTGTTCGCACAGCGTATAGAGCTTGTTCGCGCTGATATCAAGCTGCGTCAGGCGGCTTGGGAGCTGGTTGACCACAAGCATGATGACGACCGCGATCGCCACGACCGCAATGGCCGCAACCGTGCTGTATCCGCCGGCCTTAAATGCGCGCGTACGGAATCCGTTCCTGAATTGCTGTTTGTCAAAGCGGAGCTTCTTTTTCTGTTTCGGTTCCGCCGTATTTTCCGCCGCGGTTTCGATTTCCGGGTCGGTATGCACATCGTTCTTGCGTTCCATCAGCTCCACCTCCGTTTCTCAAGAGATTGCACCGTGAAGAACAGGAAAACTCCCGCCGTCACGACATAAAACACCAGCGACGTAATGTCGAACACGCCGCTTACGAACGTATCGAACCGGTCGAACAGCGAGAGTTTTTCCATCGCCGTGGTCAAAAGCCCGCTCAGTGCGTCCGAAGCGAACGAGAACACCAGCGCCAGCACAATCTCCAGAACGAGGAACGTCATCACCGCTGCGAACGTGTTTTTCGTCATGAATCGCAGGATCAGAGCGATGGCGACGACCACAATCGTGATCGCGATAAACGAGGCGGTCGAGCTTTCGGATACGAATTCCGTCGTGGCGGTCAAAAAGTAGTTGACCAGCAGCACGAGGAAGCACAGGACCGCCGCGATCGCCTGATTTTCCGTCAGCGAGGAGATGAACAGCCCCACGGCAATAAACGCCGCGCCCATGAAAGCGAAACCCACCAGCGCGCCGTACGCCGTTACGAAGCTGATCGTACCGAACGACGAAAGCAGCAGCGGATACAGCGCAAGCACTGCCACCGGGAGTGCGAACACCGTCAGCATCGCAAGGTATTTGCCGAGTACGATGCGCGTCATGGAAACCGGCAGCGCATAGAGCAGCTGGTCGGTCTTCTGCCGCCGCTCCTCCGCAATGCTGCGCATGGTAAGCACCGGCACGACGATCATAAAGATGAACGACATGCCCTGCAGAACGTATTCAAAGTTGGCATATCCGTAGTTGAGGTTATACGCCATGGTGTAAACGCCCGCAAACAGCAGCAAAAACGCGCACACCATATAGCCGGACATGGTGTTGAAGTAACTTTTTACTTCACGTTCATAGATTGCGCCCATGCTTTGCCTCCTTTTTGCGCTTCTTGCGCGCCGGTTCGTCGTCGCCCGTGAACTCCAGGAAGATATCCTCAAGGCTCGCTTTGTTGAGCGTCATGTTCAAAATTGGAAGTTTCGCATCCGAAAACGCGGTAAACAGTTCCTCGCGGATGTCCCCGCCGTCCTTCGCGGTGACGTTCAGGACGACCTCGCCGTCCTTCTCGCTCTTGACGGAGCTTTCCGAAACGCAAGCCAAGCCGCCGAGCACTTCAAGCGCGCGTTCCTTCGCGCCCTTGACGCAGAGCTCGACCGTCGCAGTGCCGGAATACAGCTTTTCGAGGTTGTCCGGCGTGTCGCTGGCGACCAGTTTGCCATGGGAAATGATCATGATGTGGTCGCACACGGCCTGCACTTCCCCGAGGATGTGGCTGCTCAGAATGACGGTGTGGTCTTTGCCGAGTCTCTTGATGAGGTCGCGGATCTCGATGATCTGCTTCGGATCGAGGCCGACCGTGGGCTCGTCGAGTATGACGACTTCCGGATTGCCAAGCAGCGCCTGCGCAATGCCGACGCGCTGCCGGTAGCCCTTGGACAGGTTCTTGATGAGACGGTCCTGCATCTCCTCGATCTGCGTGATGTCCATCACCTTTTCGATCTGCGCGTCCCGCTCGCTCCCTTTTACGCCGCGCGCTTTGGCGACGAACGTAAGGTACTCCAGCGGCGTCATGTCCGGGTAGACGGGCGGCAGTTCCGGCAGGTAGCCGATCTTTCTCTTCGCCTTTTCCGGCTCGTCAAAAATGTTTGTCCCATCGATCAGGACTTCACCTTCGGTCGCGCCCAGGCAACCGGTCATGATGTTCATGGTCGTGGTTTTGCCCGCGCCGTTCGGCCCGAGCA
>CAYUUB010000080.1:0-7959 GCA_964447725.1 uncultured Oscillospiraceae bacterium | reverse complement strand
CCCCCCTGCTTTTTTTGTTTCTCGCTTATGATTGTGAAAAGAAGGTCATCATATCCAGCCGAGCTCGATGATTTTGCGCGGGCAGCACGCGACGCATAGCCCGCACCCCTCGCAGCGGTTCGCATCGATCACGATCTTTCCGTCTTCGCGCGAAATCGCGTCGTACAGGCACCCGTTCGTGCAGATATCGCAGTCGATATCGCACGGCTGAAGCAGCGTCGCCTTGATGACCTGCGGCTTGATGTCCTCAAACGCACGGAGCGACGGCAGCGCCGCACCGCGAATTTCGGAAATGTCCGAATACCCGTGCGCAGTGAGCCATGCGTCGATATCGCCAAGCACCTTCGTAATGACACCGTAACCCTGCAGCTGGATAGCGGACGCAAGCTGGATCGCCGTTGCGCCAAGCATAATGAACTCCAGCGCATGTTCAAAGCTCGTGATCCCGCCCGCGGAGCAAATCTGCATCGGCGTGTACTGGCACAGCTGGGCCGTCGTCGCGAGCGAAATCGGGCGGATATTGCGGCCGGTGTAGCCGCCGTAGGTAACCATCTCCGCCCTTTGCGTTTCGATATCGACCCCGCGCAGGCCCTTGAGCGCGTCGATCGCGCTGACCGCCCTTGCGCCCGCCTGCTGGATCGCGCGCAAAAACGCGGGAGAAACGGCCGCTTCGTAGGAAAGTTTGACCATGACCGGGATTTCGACCGCTTCCACCGCGGCATGGACAAACGCATAAATATCGGAGGAATGGTTGCAAAGGCTTTCGTTGCGCGTGCCGATCGGTGCCGAAATGCTGATCTCCACGGCGTCCGCGCCCATGCGTTCCACCTTCGAGGCAAGATACGCAATCTCTGTGGCGGACGAGCCCCAGATGCTGCAGATGAGTTTGCAGTCCCGTTTTTTTACGATTTCCAGTTCGGATTCCCATTGTTCGAGATGCAGGTCGGAATACAGCATGGTGTTGAACATGCGGTATCCGTCGACGAACAATCGGGGGCTGATACGCGGCTTCGCCTCCAGCGTAATCGTCTCGGTGATCACGGCCGCCGCTCCCGCGTCGATGCAGCGCTGGATCGACTTTCCGTCCCGTGCCCATGGACCCGCCGCCGTTACGACGGGATTTTTCAGATGCAGTCCCATCAGTTCGATTGGTTTAGACATGTTAGCAACCCCTCTGTCCCTTCATACAGCTTACTTTATCGTAGAATCGATATCGGATTTGTTTTGCCATGCTTTGCTTCGTTTTTCGCGCCGGACCTCGCGTCGTACCGGGAAACACCCGGCCTGACGCCGGTCAGTCAAAGAGTTCATAGATGTATTTCGTGTTGCCGCAGGACTTGCGGATTTTCAGCTTGGGTTGCAGGATCATCTCCTGCGGGACGCCAAGTTCAAGCTCTTTGTTTTCGATGCTGTCGAACAGCATCCGCGCGGCCGCCATGCCGAGTTTGTTGGCGGGCAGTTCCAGCGCCGTAATCGGAGGATTTACAAGCGAGCACATCGGCGAGTCCGTCATGCTCGCAAGCGCAAGCTCGCCCGGCATGGAAACGCCGAGGTCCTGCGCCGCTTTCATGACGCCAAGCGCCTGGCCGTTGTCCGCAGTGATCAGCGCGCGCGGAAGTTCGTTCCGTTTGATCATGCGCTGCGCGGCAAAGTAACCGTTTTGCACGCCCGCTTCACCGGATATCTGCTTCGTCCGGATTTTTTTACCGCTTTCACGTACGGCGCTTAAGAACCCGGCTTCGATCTGCGCACATTTATGCCCCTCCGCAGCGTCGAGCAGCAGTTCGATCTGCTCATGCCCGAGCGAAAGCAAATGGCGCGTCAGACGATATGCGCCTTCTTCAAAATCGATATAGCACAGTGTGTCGCAGCCGCTGGAGCGGTTCTTGCCGACGTGAACGCATGGAATCCCGTTTTCACGCGCCTGCTGGACGCGTTCTTCCGGCAAATGCAGCGAGACGAAGGCGATTCCGTCGACGCGCCGATTTTCGCACATGGCCAGGCTTTCCTCTTCGATCGCCTGGTCGCCGTGCGTATTGCAGAAAAAAACAGCGTAGCCCTTGCTCCGCGCGATGGTTTCAATGCCGGAAATAATGCGCTGGTTCGTTTCCGATTCGATATTTGGGATAAGCAGCGCGATGGTGTGCGTCGTGCCAAGGTTTAAACCGCGCGCAAACCAGTTCGGCGTATAGTTCTGCTCCTTCATAACGGCGAGCACATGCTCGCGCGTCTCCGGCAGAACCTGCTCCGGATGGTTCAGCACGCGCGATATGGTGGCGACGGATACCCCTGCCATTTCCGCAACCTTGCGAATATTCATATCTACTCCAGTTCGTCGGTTCGCCTGTACCTTTTTTTCTATTATAGCATGGACCGGTTTTTGACCACAAGAGTTCGCTCGTGTAATCGGTTTCTGCCGGATTTATTCATGTCATCCATCATTTTTCGTTATAATTTTAAAATATAACGCTATTATTGGCGACATTATGAATATTTTCTACATATTTCCGTCATATTCATTGACAAACCATACATAAAAAGATTAAATTATAGCTAGTGGATGTAATCAGTTACATCTAATATTAAAAATTGGAGGTAATCCCATGGAGAAACCTAAACAACAGCATGTCGATATCGATTACTCCCTGGAGGCGGTCCCGTCTACGGCACGCAAGGGTTTTTGGGCGATGTTCGTCATCATGCTCGGCTTCACATTCTTCTCGGCAAGCATGAGTGTCGGAGCCAAAATGGCAAACGGGCTGAATCTGTCCGGCTTTATCTGGGCGATTCTTATCGGCGGCGTGATCCTCGGCGCCTATACGGGCGTGCTGGCCTATATCGGCAGCAAGACCGGGCTGGGGCTCGACCTGCTGGCGCATCGGTCGTTCGGCACGTTCGGCTCCTATCTGCCGTCCGCCCTGATCAGCTTCACGCAGATCGGTTGGTTCGGAGTTGGCGTGGCAATGTTTGCAATCCCTGCAGCCGAGCTGCTTGGCATCAGCCCATGGATCCTTGTCGTTATCGCAGGCGTGTGCATGACGGCTTCCGCTTATTTCGGCATCAAGGGTCTTGAAATCGTCAGTTACATCTCTGTTCCGCTGATTGCCATCCTCGGTATTTATTCCATGGTTACCGCGACCAAAGCGGGCGGCGGCCTTGTGGCGATCTTCTCGCAGTCGGCCGGCAGCGTAACGTTGTTTGCCGCGGTCGGCATGGTCATCGGCTCGTTTGTCTCCGGCGGCACCGCCACTCCGAATTTCGTGCGTTTCTCCAAGAGCACGCGCATCGCGGTCATCACGACCGTCGTCGCGTTCTTCCTGGGCAACACGCTGATGTTCGCCTTTGGCGCGGTCGGCGGCGCGTTCACGGGCAAGGACGACATCTTCTATGTCATGATTGCGCAGGGACTCGCAATCCCCGCTCTCATCGTTCTGGGCGCGAACATCTGGACCACCAACGACAACGCGCTGTACACCTCCGGTCTCGGCCTTTCCAACATCACGAAGATTCGCAAACGCCCCATGGTCCTGATCGCCGGCGTCGTCGGTACGGTTACCGCCATCTGGCTGTATAACCACTTCGTAGGCTGGCTGAGCTTCCTGAACGCAACGCTGCCTCCGATCGGCGCGATCATCATGCTGGACTACTTCCTCCATCAGGCCGATTATGCCAAGGCGGAGGTTGAAACCCGCAAGGTCAACTGGGCTGCAATCGCCGGCGTCGTCGCAGGCGCGCTCGTCGGCAATTTCGTCAGCTGGGGTATCGCAGCGATCAACGCCATGGTCGCGGCATGCCTGATTTATTATTTCGGCACGAAGCTCTTCTATAAGGAAGCGAAAGCAGCCGCTTAGTAAACCGTTCTTTCCGTTCGCCGCGGCAAACGCCGACGCGCCCGATTGTCGTCTGTCCTCTCTCTGATTCGCGCGGACGGCGGAATCCCATCAAAGCACATGCAGACCCAGCGAACGAAAGACAAGCTCCAACAGCAAACAAACGGCAGAAGTAACGCCGAATTTCGGCGATCCTTCGACAACCCATTTCCATTGCCGGGCAATCCGCCTTTAAAAGGGCGGATTGCTTCGTTTTTGGCGCAATGCCGAAACAGATTCTCGACAGCGCGCAAGCGGAATGGTATGCTTGGAATACGGCCCTATACCATTACAGGAAAGAGAGAAAGCGATCCTATGTATATAAAAAGCAAAGCGCTTGGCGTGGTGTGGAAGTTTGCGCTCGTCGCCTGCGCCTTCGTCGGCGTCGGGCTGCAGATCGGCATTTTCAGCGGGAACCTGCATCTGTCCGGCCTGCGGTATTTTACGAACCTGAGCAATCTGTTTTGCATGGTCTATTTCCTCGTCGACGCGCTTTATCTGCTGTTTCATCGCGAAAACGACGGTTCGAGGAGCTGGTGCTTCCCGCTCAAGGGCATCGCCATGATGGGCATCACCGTCACCTGGCTCGTTGCGCATTTTATGCTCGGCAACTTTACCATGGGCGCGAGCATGCAAATTTCCATCCGGCTCGTGCATTATGTCGTCCCGGTCATGACCATTCTCGACTGGTTGCTCTTCGATGAAAAAGGGCAAATGCGCGCGACGTCCCCCCTGCTCTGGACGACGCTCCCGCTCCTGTACTTTGCCGTCGTCATGCTGCTTGCCGCGCTGACTGCGGGAACGCCGTTTTACCCCTATCCGTTTATGAACGTATCAACGCAGGGGTTAACCCGCGTTCTCGTCACGGTCGTGCTGATGGTCGCGTTCTTCGTCGCGCTGGGCTACGTGTTCTTTCTCGTCGACCGGCTGCTGTCGCGGGCGAAGCGCCATACCGGCCGGATCGTTACCGGCTGATTCATCGCCACATATCGTTCGGAAAGGAGCGTCGCAATGGAAACAAGAGTCATCTATTTTGCCGGCGGCTGTTTCTGGGGCATGGAAAAGCTCATGCAGTCGATCCCCGGCGTCGCTGACGCACTCAGCGGTTACGCAAACGGCACCTGCGAAGCGGACGCAAACTATGAAACCGTCTGCTCCGGCAAAACCGGCTTTCGCGAGACGGTGCGCGTCGATTACGATCCAAAGCAGGTCAGTCTCGATCAGCTTCTGTTTGCGTATTTCGCGGTCGTCGACCCTTCCGCGCGCAATCGTCAGGGAAACGATACAGGCACGCAGTATCAGGCGGGCATCTATTACGCGGACGACGAAACGAAGCAAATCGTCGAGCGTGTCGCAAGCGTCGAGCGGCGGCGCGTCAATCGCTTTTTCATCGAAATTCTGCCGCTGAAAAACTTCTTCCCGGCGGAAGAATACCATCAGAATTATCTGGACAAAAACCCCGGCGGCTACTGCCATATCCCGTTTTCCGAGATCGAGCGCATTCATAAGGCGGTCGTCGACGCGGGGAACTACGCTCGCCCGCCCGATGCGGAAATCGCAGGCAAACTCTCGCCCGGCCAGTTCGCCGTCACGCAGCGTGCGGCGACGGAGCGCCCGTTTCAAAACGAATTTTTCGAAAACCACGAAAAGGGGCTCTATGTGGATGTCGTCACCGGCGAACCGCTGTTTACCTCCGAGGACAAATACGCGTCCTCCTGCGGTTGGCCTGCGTTCGCCAGACCCGTCGAGGAAAACGTCGTCGTCGAGCGCGGCGACCACTCGCACGGCATGGTCCGAACCGAGGTGCGTTCCCGCGCGGGAGACTCCCATCTCGGCCACGTGTTCGAGGGCGACCCGGAGTCGCCGAGCGGCGTGCGGTACTGCATCAACAGCGCCGCGCTGCGCTTCGTCCCCTTTGACAAACTTGAAGCGGAAGGTTACGGCTATCTCATGAGCCGATTTCAAAAGTAACCTCCCCCCCCGCTTTTTGTGTCGCGCTTTCTTCCGGGCCGGATTCGTATGCGTCCGGCCCTGTTTTTACGCGTAAAAGTGTGCTATACTGCCAACGTGCGATTTGCCGGATAACGGCGCAGGCATAAAGTATTTTGGAGCAAACGTGAAATGATCTATCTGGACAACAGCGCAACGACGCGCGTTTTGCCGGAAGCGGCGGACGCGGCCTTTTGCGCGATGACCGAACGGTTTTTCAATCCCGCCAGCGCATACAAGGCCGCCGTCGCGACGGAGCGCGAGGTCAACGCCGCGCGCGCGCGTCTTGCAGGCGTGCTGGGCTGCGCCGCGGACGAAATCATCTATACGTCCGGCGGAACGGAGTCCAACAACATGGCGGTCTTCGGCACGCTGCAGCCCGTCCGCGGCAAACGCCGCGTGATCACCTGCCTGAGCGAGCATCCGTCCGTATTCAAGACCGTCCGTTCGCTGAAAGACGACCCGGACACCGAGGTCGTGTTCATCGGCTGCAATCCGGACGGCACGGCGTCGCTTTCCGAGCTGGAAGCGGCGCTGACGGAGGATACCGCGCTGGTATCGCTGATGCACGTCAATAACGAAACGGGCGCGGTCAACGACCTTTCCGGCGTGCAGGCGCTGATTCGCCGGCTGTCGCCGAACGCGGTTTTCCATGTCGACGGCGTGCAGGCCTTTTGCAAGATGCCGTTCGGAAATCCGCCCTGCGATCTGTACAGCGTCAGCGCGCACAAGGTGCACGCGCCGAAGGGCGTCGGCGCGCTGTATGTCAGAAGCGGCGTCAAGTTCGCAGGCGGGCTGATCGGCGGCGGGCAGGAACGCAAAATGCGCTCCGGCACGACCAACGTGCCCGGCATCCTCGGGCTGGACGCGGCGCTGGAGCAGTATCGCAATCATCGGGACGAATGGGTCGCGCATCTGCGGGCGTGCAAGCGGCGGCTGGCGGACGACCTTCTGACCATACCGGACGCGGTCGTCAACGGCCCGTCGGTCGAAGACGGCGCGCCGCACGTTCTGAACGTCTCGTTCCCCGGCGTGCGCGGCGAGGTGCTGCTCAACGCCCTGTCCGAGCGGGAAATCTACGTTTCGACCGGGTCGGCGTGCTCTGCGCACAAAAAGGGCAAAAACCGCGTGCTTGAAGCGATGGGCGTGACCGCCGCGCGAGCGGAGGGCGCGATCCGCTTCAGCCTTTGCCCGTTTAACACGATTGAAGAGATGGACGCGGCTGCAACGGCGGTCGCCGAGCAGGTTCTGTTTCTGCGCCGTTTCCAGCGCCGCTAAAAACGCCTAATAAGGCAATATGAATTGGAGTTTTCACCTATGGAACCGGTTTTATTGGTCCGCTATGCGGAAATCCATTTAAAAGGGCTCAACCGCCCGTTTTTTGAGAAAAGCCTCGTGCACCGCATCGAACTTGCGCTGCGCCCGATTGGGGCGGACGTCGTGCGCGAGCAGGGACGCATCTTCGTCTACGGCGTGCCGCAGGATCAGCTTCCCGCGGCCGCGGACAAGCTTTCGCGCGTTTTCGGCATCCATTCCGTCAGTCCGGCGGTTTCGTGCGAAAAAGTCTGGGAGGATATCGTCGAAGCTGCGTATACGCTCGTCGAAGCACGGCTCGCCGGCGCGGAGCATCTTTCGTTTAAAGTGATGTCCCGCCGGTCCGACAAGCGCTTCCCCATGCGCTCCGAAGATATCTGCCGCACGCTCGGCGGCCTTCTGCTGGAAAGATTCCCGCAGCTCAGCGTGGACGTCCACAAGCCCGATCTGTACGTCGGCGTGGAAATCCGGCAGAACCGCGCCTTCGTCTATGCCGACGAGATCGCCGGCGTCGGCGGCATGCCGGTCGGCTGCAACGGCCACGCCATGCTGCTCATCTCCGGCGGAATCGACAGCCCCGTCGCGGGATACATGATTGCAAAGCGCGGCGTACGCATTTCGGCGGTGCACTTTTTCAGCTATCCTTACACCAGCGAGCGGGCGCGGGACAAGGTCGTCGAACTGGCCCGCATTTTAACGAGCTATACGGGCGCGATCACGCTCTACCTCGTGCCGTTTACGGAAATTCAGCTCGCCATCTACGAAAAATGCCCGCAGAGCGAAACCA
>CAYUUB010000079.1:0-8036 GCA_964447725.1 uncultured Oscillospiraceae bacterium | reverse complement strand
CGCCGCCCTCTCACGGCGGTGACAGGGGTTCGACTCCCCTACTGGGTACCAAACGATGAGCCGTCCTTCTACGGGCGGTTCGTTTTTTATATGAACCCGAATGCGAAAACCAACGATAGAATCGCCCGGCGGCCTTTCACGAACGCCCGATCCGTAGTAAAATAAAACAATCAGAAAAAAAGGAGCGAGACATGCTCAGAGAGCAAATCGACGAAGCAAAAAGCACGGAAGATCCTGTTGAAGGCGCGACGTTTGAAAACGAAACCCTGACCGACGCGGACTGTTCCAAGCTGGATTTCAAACTGGTCACGTTTCAGGACTGCAGATTCGAACGCTGCACCTTCCTCCGGGTCGGCTTTTACAACGTCCGCTTCGTCAAGTGCGATTTTTCGAACTGCAACTTTACGGAAAGCTACTGGAAACAGTCCTGTATCGAATCCTGCCGGGGCGACGGCGCTGACATGAATTGCAATCATTTTAAGGAGACGACTTTTTTCGACAGCTCGCTTTGTTATGCCAATTTTACCAAGTCGGTCTGGGAAAGCTGCTCCCTGAAAGACTGCCTCTGCAAGGAAGCCTTTTTTACGGAATCCCGTTTTAAAAAGCTGAAACTGGGCAACGTCGACTTAAGCCGCGCGGACTTCTTTAAAACCGCGCTCAAGGGGATCGACCTGTCGGACTGCATCATTACCGGCATTATGGTGTCCGACACGTTTCGCGAGCTCTACGGCGTCAAAATAGGCATTCTACAGGCTGCCGACATCGCCGTTATGCTCGGCGTCAAAATTGTTTAACGGAGGACGAAAAATGGAGTGGAATATTCGGGCTTTCATCGTTATCAGCACGTTTGGAGGAACACTGCGGAGATGAAACGTATGATCGAACAGGTTACGGAAGAAACCGTCTTGCAGGCGGCATACGTCCATTCGCTTTCCTGGAAAGCGTCGCATACCGCGCTCTGTTCCCCGGAGTTCGTCGCCCTGCATACGCCGGAGCGGCAGGCGGCCTATCTGCGCGGCGAGATGAAACAGGGAAAGCGACTTTTTATGCTGACGGACGGGGAGCCGGTCGGCGTCGTCACCGTTTGGGACGATCTGATCGAGAACCTGTACGTTTTGCCGGAGAAGCAGCAGCGGGGGTACGGAACGCTGCTCCTCGATTTCGCAATCCGGCAATGCGCGGGCGTCCCGACGCTCTGGGTGCTCAACACCAATGCGGTTGCGCAAAGGATGTATCAAAAAAACGGGTTCCGGGAAACCGGCGACACCCGTGCGCTGAACGATGCGGTTTATGAAATCGAGATGGTCCGGCAGGCCGAACCTGAATGACAAACGTAAAAACCGCCGTACGGCGGTTTTTTTCGAATCGCAGCGGCGTCAATGCTTTTGTTTCTGCCATTTATAGAGCTCTTCCGTTGCGAGGGCGAACTTCGTTACGGAGAAATCGCAGTCGTACGGGTAGCAATACCATGTGTCTTCGAGCGTGTTGAGGTCGACGCAGTCGCCATACTTGCCCAGGTAATTGTATTCGATGTGACACGAATACAGGGACTGTATGGGTTTGTGCATTTCGAAATTACCGTACGGGCCGCCGACTTTGACGTTAAAGCCGTTTTGGTCGTGCGTCATCACGCCGTTTCCGAGGTGGACGTAACCGTTCGCATTCGGCAGCGACTCGACCCGGACGGGGCAGGCGACGCCATACGATCCGCTTTCGATCTCCTCACGCACATTGTCGCGCTCCCACTCGAACCAATCGGGGATGTGCGAAAACTCCGTATTTCCGTCGTCGGCCTGCAAAGAGCCGTCTTCCAGCATCGTCCAGCTCTTGTGGCACGCGTTGCAGCAAAGTTTCGTCCCCTCGGACGACATTTCATATTCGGCGTTGCAGGCGGGGCACTGATACAAAACCTTGTGCAGGCCTTCCGCGCGTTTTTTATACGGGGTGCGCACGCCGCGCACCTTCTGCCAGTCGTAGTCGTCGTAGGTAAAAGCCTGCCCGATCTGCGCGTTGACTTCGTCGACGCTCGCGGAGGCGAGGCCTTCGGCCGTGAAAAGCTGCGTCATCACCGCTTCGGTACGGTAAACGCCGCGGTCCTTGAGATTCCAGAACGGCGAATTGACATGGTGCCCGCTCATGATGAGCGTGACGACGGGAACCTTCAGGAGTTTGCAAAGCTTCCCGAGCGATTCCGGCAGCACCGCGTTGGTTCCGCAGAGCGAGTAGCGCGCCTCCGGATACAGAACGGCGATGTCGCCGTTTTTGATCACGCGGTTAAGCTGCCGCACGAGGATCGCGTCGTTGGTGAACTTACGCTTGCAGATGCATCCGACCGTCCGGAGCAGGCCTTCGCGGCTTTTGAAACCGTTTTTCGTTGGCGACGTAAACCCGTCGATCGCGACGACATAGTTCGCCCTGTGCGGAAAAATGGCCGCCGTCGTGACCTTGAAGTCGAGAAACGCGTTATGATTGCACAAAAGGACAAACGGCGGCTTGAGGCCCGCCGTACGCACCTTTATGATTTGAACACGGTGCCGCCACACCGCGGGGAAGCTGATCAGCCAGGCGAGCAGGCGCAGTTTTTGCCGTTTCGGATAAGCGAACATATCAAAGCGAACTAACGAGTCTGTCACAAAAGCTCCTTTGCTGCGGCCGGCGCATCATCCGCAGTATGTTTATTTATGTGCGTATTATATGGTTTGCAACGGCGGATTGTCAATGCGCGCCTTCGCGCGCAGGTCCGGCGCTAACCGTTTATGATGGACAAAACCGCATCCATCGGGCGCACGCTGGCCATCGGCTCGTGCCAGATCATGTGTTCGTAAAAGTTGATCAGCTTCTCGCCCGTGAGGAAGGGATTCGTGAACGTCGTCGTCCCTCCCGACGGGATCAAGACGTCGTATCCGAGTTCGAACGCGACCTTGCAGGTCGTGTCGATGCAGTGTTCCGTCTGCATTCCGCAGAGCACGATGCGGCCGACGCGCTTTTCCTTCAGATATTCGTTCAGGCCGGTTTTGTGGAACGCGCTGTTGAACTTTTTGTCGAACACGCGTTCGTCCTCGCGCGGCTTCAGGGAACGGTGCAGTTGCCAGCCTTCCGTTCCGGCTTTCAGAACGTCGTCGGGGCCGCTGTCGTGGCGGACGTACACGACTTCGGTTCCGGAAGCGTGCGCCGCGTCGATCAGCATTTTCAGGTTTAAGAGGAATTCGTCCTCGCGCACAGGGTTGGCGTCGATCAGCGCCTGCTGAACGTCGACCACCAGTAAAACCGTCTTCAACATATCGTTCCCTCCGTTACTTTGCAGCAGTTTCATTTTAATTATCCCAAATCGGTTCAAACGGACAAAAGTGTTTGACCGGGGCGGGCAAGGCCGCTATTTTTCATCCTGAAACCCTTCCACGATATGCTGCATATCGCAAAACGGCTTGTTCTTCGAGTATCCGCAGCGGCAGAGGACAACGCGGTTGCGAACCTCGTATGCCGCGCCGTCGGCAGACTCGATGGGGATTCCGCCCTTCACGAAAATGCCGGCGCTGGCTTCCTCTTCCGGGTCCTGAAGGATTTCGATGGCAGGATCATAGCCCGGCTCGTGCCTTGCGCCGTCCTTTTCGATTGCCGTCAGACGTCCCGCGGGACATTCGCTTGCCGCGGCGATCGCTTCCGCCTTGTTATACGGCGTTCCGGATTCTTCGGCAAGCTCCCATGCGTCGCCGGTTTCGCGATGGCAAAACCGCGCGAACGCGCAGCGCCCGTCGTCCAGCAGGTCGATACCTTCGCCTTCGAGCCTCGTTGCGCGTTTACTATATGCGCTTTTATCGGCGGTTTCTTCTCCATCAAAGCCGTGCCTGCCGTGCGCTCCGTCGCAAAAAGGAGGTGTGCGCGTATGCCCGCAGCGGCAGAGCGTATACGTTTCCTTCTGCGGCAGCGGACGGCCCGGCTTATATACATATCCGTTGCCTTTCGGCGTAATCACGCTTTCATACAGCGGAATCCCGCCGGTCACAAGATACGGGCCGTTTTTCAGGACTTTAATCGCCTGATCTTCCTTTTTATCGTTCACATGCGCCGCTCCATTTACCAAAGTTTGGTCGTTATTGTTCCTGCATGAACCGCAAAAACGCGTCCGCCTGCCTCTCAAGGTAGCGGAGGCTGCTCGTCAGCACGAGCCTTCCGTTTTCATCCGTCTGGTTCAGTGCGTTCGCAATCGTAAGCCGCGGCGCGTTCATGACCTTCATATTAAGCAGGCTGATCAGTGTGACCAGATGATCCTGCGCAACCGCCGTTCCGGTCGTTCCGGGCGTAATGCCGCTGACTGCGGCGGTTTTTTTCGAGAGCACCTGCCGTTCGTCTTCGCTGATCGGACGAGACAGCCAGTCGATCAGGTTTTTCAGCACGCCGGGGAAGAAATGGTTGTATTCCGGCGTAAAGAACCATACGCCGTCCGCCGCTTTCACAGCGTCGCGAACGCGCCTGACCGACTCGGGCGCGGGAAATTCGACGTCCTGATTCATCGGCGGGACGTCCGCATAGTCCAGCAGTTCGAAGTCCGCGCGCTCGCCGATTACATCCCTGGCCATCATTGCGAGCTGGCGGTTGTAAGAGTCTTTTCTGAGCGATCCAATGATCGCAACTATCTTTAGTCGCTTCATTACCAGCGCCTCGTTTCTTTTGTTTTCCTTATTTTAGCATATCGGTTGCGAGGCCGCGTATGACTAAATCACATTTTCGCTAAACGATCTTAATAAACGTACCGTTACGGAGCTCGTCGAACGCAAGCTGGAGTTCCTGACGCGTGTTCATAACGATCGGTCCGCCCCAGGCAACCGGCTCGTGCAGGGGTTTTCCCGAAAAGAACAGGAACCGCACGCATTTTTCCGGTTCGGGCGAAATCGTTACAAAATCGCCGCTGCCGAACAGCACGGCCGTCTTTTCCGGAACGAACCGGCCCTCGATCACGCCGTCGCCTTCGATGAAAAACACAAATACGGTTTCGTCCGGTTTCGTTTTCAGGTCGATCGGCTTGCCGCGCATGAGATGCACGTCCAGTATCGTTGCGGGAATATGCCTTGGCTTTGCGCCGCCAGCGCCACGATAACTGCCGGAAAGCACGCGGATTTCGGCGTCGTTTTCCGTAACGGCCGGGATCATGTCCTTCGTGATCGTCAGGTAAGCGGGCGACGTCATCTTCTTTGCCCGCGGAAGGTTCAGCCAAAGCTGGACACCCAGCATGCGTTCGGAAGCCTTCGGCATCTCCTGATGCAGAATCCCGCTTCCCGCGGTCATCCACTGGCTTTCTCCCGCATGAATCGTGCCCTTGTTTCCAATGCTGTCCTCATGTTCAATTTTGCCGGAAATAAGGTAGGTTATGGTTTCGATCCCGCGGTGCGGATGCGTCGGGAATCCCGCAATATAGTCGGCGGGGTCGGTCGAGTCGAATGAATCCAGCATTAAAAACGGGTCGAATTCCGATGTGTCGCGGTTGCCGAACACTCGGACAAGCCGAACGCCCGCGCCGTCGACCGCACGCTGCCCGCGCACGGTTTTGAGTATTTTCCGTTGTTTCATGTCGAACGCTCCTTTCAAAATGCCGCATCTGTTATTCGAACAGGTAACCGGTCATGGAGAGCGAACCAAACACGCACGCATCGTTGAACACGGTTACGGTATCGGATTCGTCTTTCGCGCCAAGCACATATAGCAGCGGAGCATAATGGTCCAGCAGATGGAACGCATGGGAAGCGGAAGAACCCGCGCGGCGGTAGTCCACGACGTTTTCGTCGTTTCCATCCAGTATGCTCCGCTTGATGTAGCCGTCGAACGCTTCCGCCCAGGCATATCCGCCGTCCATGTTCCAGTTCACGCGCGAAAGATTATGTACGACATTTCCGCTGCCGAAGATCAGCACGCCTTCGTTACGCAGCGCGCGCAGTTTTCGGCCGGTTTCATAATGCTCCCGCGCGGAAGCGGACGCGTTGACGCTGAACTGGAAAACGGGGACGTCCGCCTTCGGATAAACACGGCGCAGGACCGACCACGAGCCGTGGTCGACACCCCAGCTGTTGTCGACCTCCAGCGCGTTGCCAATCAGGTCGATCGTCCTGCGGGCGAAGGGTTTCGATCCATGGACAGGATAGCGCACCCGGTACAGCTCGTTCGGAAATCCGGACATGTCGTAGATCGTCGGGGGCAGGGGAGAATCGCAAACGCGCATTCCGCGCGTAAACCAGTGCGCGGAGACGGAAAGGATCGCTGTCGGGCGCGGAATCCGGTCCGACAGCGTTTTCCAGCGCTCTGAAAACGGGTTGTCTTCAATGGCGTTCATCGGGGAACCGTGCCCGACGAACAAAACAGGCATCCGGTCCATTTCCGGCCTCCTTGTCTATTTCTATGACTCTCTTAATACTATTATTAAGCGTCCCGTTTGTAAAGATGGGGGACCTTGCGCAGTTTTACATCGCCAAGCGGATCGCTTTTCTATTCTTACAGAGCGCGCCGATAAAAATCGTGCCGCTTGACTTTCAACTGCTGTTTTCATATACTCATTTTGAAATCTTATATGTTTTATAACTACAGGAATCTTCTTACGCCAGAAGGCATAAAGGGGATACCGTACTTTCAATCAAAGCAGGAGCTTGAGGTCGTTATGAAAGAAGCGGCGGTATAAAAGAGAACTCGACGATATGACAAGAGATAACGAAGCTGCGCGAATGTGATAATCATCCTGAATGATGTGGCGGGACGGGTTGAAAAGTTAGAAAGGATCAAATAGCATGGGAATACAGCAAAGCAGAACAATCAAAAAAAATAAGGGCATTGCATTCATGCTCATTGCTGCATTTGGCGTTTGTTTTATCGTAGGGAGTACAGGTTGCAGTAGTAATAAGCTGGATACCGACGAAAACAGAGAACTAATTGAAAGCCATGATATCTTTTCTTTAGAGTTGAAGGATAATAACCTTTCTAAGCATATTGAGGGTTCATGGATTGCTGTTCAGCCTTACTACGATGAAAACAACAGCGAACACTGGAGTATCATCTCCTGCTCTGAAAGTAGTTTGAGCGAAAGCGTTCTTTCAGAAATAGATATCCTGGCAGTTGTCCGCTCGGCGCAAACATCCGCACAGTATAAAAGCTCATCAGGGCAAACAACAGGTACAAGCGAATATGCCTATGTGTATTATTACGATGCAAAAACTGGCGATTGTTATGGCAGCGAAATGATCTCGGCCGGCGCTTTACCTAACGCGGCATCGTTTACACCGCATTATACCATTTCGAACAAGGAAATGTGCGATGTGATAAAAAAACGATTAAGCTCGCGTATTGACCCGGATTATGATACAGATTCTTTTACTGTCAGCGGTACTGTTCTTCAAGCTGTAAACATTGAAAACGCGCGCATCGTTGCGCTCCCGGAATATATTACAGAAGTATCCACAGCGGCGGGTAACGATTTTTTGCAGATAAAGGGGCTGTCAGAAATCGAATTTCCGGAGGACACCGATAAAATAGACCTGTCGGATCTTCAGGCAGATGTTGCCCTTGGCGTGTACGCGGGTTCCTATGCGGAACAGTATGCGATTGAGAACGGCTATGTGTATTATCATCTTGGCACATTGGATGGCTTCCTCCCTGAAGGGGTATATGAATATGACAAGGTTAGCTACTCCCGTGGAAGTTATGACTATCTTCACATACCCAGTTCTGTTACCTATATAAGGGACGGCGTTTTTTCCACAAACAATGCCGTTTTCGTTGTACATGAGGATTCTTATGCGGAACAGGCAGCAAAAGAAAGCGAACACGTTTACTGCTATGAGGGGCAAACAGAGCAGGTCTATGTTCCAGAGGGAACGGAATATTTCTTTATACCGCAGGAGGTGGTCGAGCTTACCTCGATTATCCATCTGCCGGAGAGTCTCGGTTCTATAAGCGAGCAAATGGATGGCTACCTGACAGACAACGCATCTCACCTCTTACTGTCTGTATTTAAGGGTTCTTATGCTGAGAGCTATGCCCAAGAAAAAGGGATGCGC
>CAYUUB010000078.1:0-8071 GCA_964447725.1 uncultured Oscillospiraceae bacterium | reverse complement strand
GGACTTCCGCATAATCGCGCACGCGCCGCAAAAGCCGGTTCGCCACGCGCGGCGTTCCGCGCGCTCTGGAACCGATTTCGCGCGCGCCGTCGTCCGTGATGTCGATGCCGAGAATTTCCGCGCTTCGCAGGATGATTTCCCTGAGCGATTCGTCGTCGTACATGGCAAGCTGTTCCTTGATGCCGAAGCGGTCCCGCAGCGGGGACGTTAAAAGTCCCATACGCGTCGTCGCGCCGATCAGGGTAAAGTGCGGCAAATCGAGCCGGATGCTGCGCGCGGACGGGCCTTTCCCAATGATGATGTCCAGCGCAAAATCTTCCATAGCGGGATACAGGACTTCCTCGACGTTCGCGTTGAGTCTGTGAATTTCGTCGATAAACAAAACGTCGCCGGGCGCAAGGTTCGTCAGAATCGCCGCAAGGTCCCCCGCATGGGAAATTGCCGGCCCGCTGGTAACGCGCAGCGACACGCCCATCTCGTTTGCGACGATTCCCGCAAGCGTGGTCTTGCCAAGGCCCGGCGGACCGTAAAAGAGCGCGTGGTCGAGCGATTCGCCCCGTTTTTTCGCCGCTTCGATATAGATGCGCATATGCTCTTTGACCGCATGCTGGCCGATATACTCGTCCAGATAATGCGGGCGAAGGGAATATTCCGCTTTTGCTTCATCCTCGCGCATCGAGGAACTGATGAGTCGTTCGTCCATTGTTTGTCCTTATCGCCGTGGCTCTCAGCCGTGCTTTAGATTTTTCGGCGCGGGGCTATTTTGCGAGCGCGCGCAGCGCGGCTGTGATGACCGCCTCCACGCTGTCCGCCTGCTGAACGGCGGACACCGCCTTGCCCGCGGCAAGCCCGTCGTAGCCGAGCGAAACGAGCGCCGCGACCGCTTCTGCGCGTACGTCGGTCCGCTCGTCGTTTGCGCTGCCCGCAAGCATGTCGCTTACTTCCACGCGCTCCTTGAGTTCGAGCAGCACGCGCTGCGCCGTCTTCCTGCCCATGCCGGGCACGCGGTCGAACGCGGCGGCGTTGTTTGTAACGACCGCGCCCGCAACGTCGCCCGGCGTTAAGATGGAAAGCACGGAAAGCGCAAGTTTCGGGCCGACGCGCGTAACGGAAAGCAGCCTCCTGAACATCTCCTTTTCGTCCGTATCGTAAAACCCGTAGAGCGCCATCACGCCGTCCGCAAGGTGCAGGTGCGTGTAAAGCCGCGCTTTTTCGCCTTCTTTCAGGCGTTTGAGCGTCATTGCGCTGCAAAACAGCTCATATCCCACGCCTCCTGCTTCCAGAATCGCGCGGTCGGCCAGGATTTCGTCGATCATGCCGCTGATGTATGCGTACACGTTTGTTCCTCCAGATAAAATTGCCGTCAGCGGATGCGGAAATCCTCGGCCGCCGGGCCGATCGTGCATCCGTGGCAGATCGCCGCAGCGAGCGCGTCCGCGGCGTCGTCCGGCTTCGGCTCGCTCCGGAGCGAGAGCAAAAGCTTCACCATCTGCTGAACAGCGCGCTTGTCCGCGTGCCCGTTGCCCGTCACCGCAAGTTTAATCTGCATCGGCGTATATTCGTAGAGCGGGATGCCCGCCTGCTGTGCCGAAAGGATCGCGACGCCGCGCCCGGCACCGACGGCGAGCGCCGTTGTCGTATTGCGGTAGAAGAAGAGCTCTTCAAATACCGCCTTATCGGGCCGGAATCGTTCAATGAGGACCTGCATGCCGTCGTAAAGGCGGCCTAAACGTTCCGGCAGCGGTTCGTCCGGCGTGGTCTCGATCACGCCGTAATCGACGGCCGAAAGTTTTGTGCCTTCGGCGTCGACCACCCCGTACCCGAGGATGGCGTAACCGGGGTCGATCCCAAGGATTCGCATGCGCTCACCAACTCATATATATTCATATTATTTTAGCATGAAAGCGGCTTTCTGTAAATGAATGCGCGTGCGCGCGCGCATTGTTTCATGGTTCCTTCACAACTGCCGCAAATGCCGCAAAACATACACGATATGCACGTTATTCCGACAAAATTCAATTCCCGCAGGCGCAGAAAGGGCCGCGACGATTCCGCGGCCCGTTCTGCAGACGCTTAATTCGTGGTATCGGTTGAATACTTGGCGATGAGCGCGTCCATCTCGTCCTGCGTCAGTCCGAAATTCTTGCGGAGATTCTCCAGCGCGTACTCCGGGCGGCGCTCCACATACGTCCGCAGCCGTTCGATTTCCTCTTCCCAGGCGTCCATGGAGCTCGGCTTATGCCATTTTGCAATCTGCCGTTCCATCTCGGGCCGCATCGCCGCCACCATCTCGTCCAGTATCGCATTCGCACGGTCCGGATTAAAGTATGTCTCGACGACTTCCACATACCGCTCCACGCAATATTCGCGCCAGGCCGCGTTCTTCCGGAGCCCGATGTAGATTTCGAAATACGTCAGCGACCCGTCCGCCGAAGGCACGCCGTCCTCGTTGAAGAACTGGCTGATGATATCGCGGGAATAGCTCTTGAATGCAAAATCGAGGTCGTAAAAGATCGGCCGCCATTTGACCGCATAATCCGTCGTGCGCCAGTATTTCTGGTTGAACATGTCGGAATTGCACATGTACGTCTCCGCGATGAAATAATCCGTAAAGTATTCCACGTCGACCCACTGGCTGAATTCTTCAAAGACCGCGTCGTCGCTCAGGTTTTTGCTTTCGGCATAAGAGCGCACGCGCTTAAAGTCGTCGTTTTCTCCCTTGATCTCGCCGCTGTTGCGGCGTATGATGTTCGCCGTGTCGCCATCCACGCCGTAATGCGTCACCAGAAATTCGGAGTTCTGGTCCTCGTTGAGATCGTACAGGCCGTTGTACTCCCCGTTGATATAGACCGCCACCGGCCGCGTCGCGGCGTTGTCGATGTACATGCCCTCGACCAGAGCGGACGCAAACGAATCGCGGATGCGCGCGGTCGCCCAGTCCTGCCCGCCGTTTCGCACGACAAGCGAGGCGAACGTGTCGTATTCATAATCGTCCCAGAACGGGTACGTTACGCTGCTCTGTCCGTATGCCGCGCGCAGGTTGATGCTGAGCGACTTCTGCGCGTAGACAAGCGTGCCCGCCCCTTTGGGCTTGATTCCGGCGGGGAACGACGTGCCGAGCGAACCGTCTTCCTCATAATAGGAGATGTAGGCCTCGCGCTCGACCTTTTCCCATTTGTTCGTTACGCTGAGCACTTCGTCGATGTCGTCCGGGTCGCCGGTAATGCACACGACCGGAACGGTATGCGGGTCTTCAAAAAGATAATTCGCCGTCGTCACGTCGCTTTTGAGTTTTCCCGAAATGTAAGATGCCGCGCGCAGCGGCGTGTTCTCCGATATCGTGATCGGGCCGGTATACTCCTTGTCGCGCGTGTTCGGCTCTTCGCCGTCGGTCGTGTAATAGATCACGGCGTTCGGGTCCGAGCATGTGATGGTGACAGTGAAGCTCTCTGTATGGTACAGCCCCGTCTCCGAAAAGACCGGCTGCGGCGATTTGCCCACGCTGATATCGTCGTCGTTCTGCTTCCCTTTCGTCGCGCTCTCGAAAAAGACGCGCGCCACGCTCGTGTCGCTTTCGATGCGCCCGCTGGTAACGCCCAGAGAGAGGACGCCCGTTTCGAACGCATCGACCAGCCGGGCGGACGCGTCGTACAAAACGATCGTCTCGCCCGAAGGCGAAATGCCGAACGGCGCGGTCGTTTCCGTCTGGCGCGTCGCGTGGGACGTGCATTCGATCACAAGGTAACCGCCCGCTTCGATGGTTCTGTCTGTAATGGTGTATTTCGCCGGCTCGTCCGGGTCGTCGCTGATCGTCCAGCCGGCCAGGTCGATATCCTCGTCGGAGCCGTTGCAGAGTTCGATCCAGTCGTTTTGGTCGCTCTTCGCTTCGGATACCGCCGAGACCTCGCTGATAAACACGCCCGTATTGTCGAAACAGCCGATTTGATCGGCTGTTTCAAATCCATGTGCGTTCTCGTATCCGGGCGTAGGCGCGGCGTAATATCGTATGTTCCAGTCGTCGTCGAGCCCGACGGAAATATTGTCCCTGTCAATGCCCGCAAACGAGATGCTCTCGGAGCGCATGCCGTCGATCGACGAAAAGAAAAGCTCCGTCTCCTCGTCGCTCAACCCGAACGACGCGTGAAGTTCGCCGTCCGTTTGATCCTTCCCGTCGAGAAAGACAACGAGATATCCCCCCGCTTCGATCGTTACGTCTGGCAGGGCCCACTTGTAGAAGTCGTCCGCGTCGTCCGAAAGAAAATACCCGAGCAAAGAAACCGACGCGTTCGAAAAATTCCTGAGTTCGACCCAGTCGCTGCGTTCTCCATCCTCATCCGTTATGGAGAGCGTGTTTCCTTTCAGCGCTTCGTTGATATGAATCGGGTCGGTGCTGTCCATGGCGGTCATGGTCAGCTCGGTAAACGTCTTGTCGCTGTTCGCCGCTTCAAACGACGGAAACGCGGTGTAGACCGCGGCGCCGGACGCATCCTTGACAACCGATATTCCGTCCGGCACGGGCGTGTTCCACGAGATACGGTCCATCACGTTGCCCTGCAGGTCGCTGAGGATCAGCGTCGTGTCCTCTTTGCCGAGTTTAAAGCTCGTATGCATACCGTCCTTAGCTTCGCTTCCAAGTCCGGAAAGGTAAACGCAGACATACTCGCCCGCCCCCACGGTTCCGGATGAAAACTGCCACTTGAGCGGCTCGTTTTCGTCGTCGCTGAGGCAATAGTTTTCCAGTTGAATCGCAGACGTGCCGCTGTTGTAGAATTCGGCCCATTTATAGCTGCTCTCGTCCTCGTTCGGCATCACTTCGCTGATGACCAGCGATTCCAGATTCTGTGCGGCGAACACTTCGTCCAGCGTGGAATAGATCTCCTCCGTATTGGCCGCGCCCGGCGTGGGCACGGCGCAGTATCCGTATGTCCCGTCGCTCTTCATCGCGTAAGAAACGTCCGTGTACAGCGCGGGAACCTCGATCTGCGCAACCACGCCGTAGTAACTGTCCGTCACGAACACAAAATCGCCGCTCTTGCTCAGCCCGAACCCCATGCAATAAGCCGCCACGGAGGAGTCGTCGCCCGCGCTTGCCGCATACAGCACCAGGTATTCGCCCGCCTCGATCACCGTCCCGTCCGGAACGACATATTTGTGCAGCTTTTTCAGGTTGTCCGAAATGCCGTAACCGGATATGTCCAGCGCTTCGTCGCCGGAATTATAGAGTTCGATCCAGTCGGGCGTCCCCAGCGCGTCGTCCACCAGAGAACGTTTGTTGCTGGAAACGATCTCGCTGACGACGAGCGCGCCGCTTGAACCGGAGCTTTCGGACACGACGGAACAGGCGCCCGCAACAGCAGAAAGCGCCAGACACAAAATTAAAACCAGAATAAGCCGAATGGGTTTCACACGCATTGCGCAAATTCCTCACGTGGAAATCATGAGGCGACATTACCGCAAAAACGGTAAAAGGCTCATGCAGTGGGTATTATACCATAGCGCCGCGCCATTTGGCGAAACGCCGTATGAGTTTCAGAAAAAGTTACAATCCGGCATTCGCATATCGCGCTTCAACCGCATTTTTTCAATGCCGCGCGTATGTTTCAAAAATGTTGCAATTCAGCGCGTCCGCACGTTTGACGAAAGCCTGCAGAATACGATAAAATAGTATTGTAATATATTATAGAAAAAACATCTTACTTTTTCCCACATCTTTATTATTTTTCACTTTTTTGGGAGGAACTTGCCTATCGAAGGAGGCCATTATGAATCGAGTCGGATATGTAATCAGCCACAAAAACAACGAAAGAAGACGCGCGTTGCTGCCGCATGACGTAAGCAAGGTCAGACACCGCGGGCAACTTGTCATCGAGAGCGGATACGGCGATGTACTGGGGTATTCCGATATGGAATATCGCTCCGTCGGCGCGTCCGTTGCCGATCGCAACGCTGTGCTCGGTTGCGACGTGCTGGTCGACGTCAAACTCGGCGACGCGGATTACCTTCATATGATCGCGCCCGGGAAAACGCTCGTCGGCTGGGCGCACATCGTGCAAAAAGCGGATTTTACAGACGCGGCCATCGCAGGGCGGCACACGGTCGTGGCATGGGAAGACATCAATGAAAAAGGGCGCTATATCTTTTACCGCAATCGCGAGCTTGCAGGTGAAACCGCGGTTTTGCAGGCGTTCACGCACTACGGCCGCATGCCTTACGACTGTCGCGTGGCAATCCTCGGCAACGGCATGACCGCGCACGGCGCGCACAGGATGCTCTGCAGCCTCGGCGCAAAGGTGGACATCTATCCGCGTAAGCTGGAAATGCTGTTTAAGGAGCGCATGCAGGAGTACGACGTGCTGGTCAATTGCATCATGTGGGACACGCGGCGCACCGACCGTATCGTCTACCGGAGCGACCTCAAGCGGCTGAAGCGCGGCT
Source organism: uncultured Oscillospiraceae bacterium (assembly GCA_964447725.1). GTDB lineage: Bacteria > Bacillota > Clostridia > Christensenellales > CAG-138 > UBA7703. The sequence goes on along the minus strand of CAYUUB010000078.1, from coordinate 1,636 downwards.
CCATGATCATCGACGTGAGCTGCGATCCGAATCTGGAAATCGAAACCTCGCACCCGACGACGATCGACGATCCTGTCTACACCGTGGACGGCGTTTTGCATTATGCGGTGGACAACACGCCCGCCATGGCGTACCGCACCGTCAGCGAGGTGATCAGCCGCCAATTCGCGCCGTATGTGGACGATCTCGTCACCGGGCAGTATCAGCCGGCGCTGGAGTCCGCCGTCGCAATTCGAAACGGCAAAGTGCTCGACCCGGAAATCTTTGCGTTCCGCAACCGTGGCGTCGACCCGATGGAGGAAATGGAAGCGTAACGATTGGCATTGAGGGCTCCGCCCTCAAACTCCCGCCAAAGGGCACACCCTTTGGAAACCCACTTTACCATAAAGATTTTTAACGAAAAATCAAAAGCTCCGACAGGATTTGTCGGGGCTTATTGATTTTGATTATGAATGTGTCGATCAGTCGACCAGCTCGAGAACGACCATCTCCGCGGCGTCGCCGCGGCGCGGCCCGAGCTTGTACATACGGGTGTAGCCGCCCTTTTTACCTTCCTCGATACGCTTTGCATACTTCGGCGCGATATCGCGGAAAAGCTTTTCCACCACGGGATGCACGCGGTCTTCCGTGCGCTCGCGGTAATCGCTCTTGGACTCGTCCTTGGCCTTTGCTTCCGGAACGTCGTAGAGATACGCCATCAGAGCGCGGCGCGCGGCAAGCTTGCTCGGCTTGTCGTTGGTCACTTCGCGCTTTACGATCTGTGACTTCTCGTTGATGGATTCCTTTTCAACGGTTTGGCTGTTGTCATATTCCTTAACCGCCAGCGTAATGAGTTTTTCAGCGATCGAGCGAATCTCCTTGGCGCGCGCTTCGGTCGTGATGATTTTACCGTTCCAAATGAGCGCCGTGGTCTGATTCCTCAGCAGCGCGACTCGCTGGTCAGAGGGCTTACCCAGTTTGCGGTTCGCCATTGTCCTTCCTCCTTATTCATCGTGTGCGCGAAGAGCCAGACCCAGCGCACTCAGTTTTGCCTGAACTTCCTCGAGCGACTTGCGGCCGAGATTACGTACCTTCATCATCTCTTCCTCGTCGCGCTGCACGAGCTCTTCAACGGTGTTGATGCCCGCGCGCTTGAGGCAGTTGTAAGAGCGGACGGAAAGATCGAGGTCTTCGATATTCATCTCCAGAATCCGTTCCTTCTTGCTCTCTTCCTTCTCAACGAGGATTTCAACGCCGACCACATGATCGGTCAGGTTGATAAAGAGCGTAAGATGCTCGGTCAGGATCTTCGCCGCGAGGCTCGCCGCCTCGTCCGGCTTGATGCTGCCGTCCGTCCAAACTTCAAGCGTGAGCTTGTCGAAGTCCGTAATCTGACCTACGCGCGTATTCTCGACGGTGAAATTCACCTTCGTAATCGGCGTAAAAATGGAATCGATCGCGATCTCGCCGATGGGCATGTCCTGCTTCTTGTTGCGCTCGACCGGCACATAGCCGCGGCCGTGCTCAAGCATAATCTCCATATGAAGCTTTGCGCCCTTGTCCAGCGTCGCAATATGCAGCTCGGGGTTGATAATCGTAACGTCGGAATCCGGAAGGATGTCCTTCGCCTTGACTTCGCACTCGCCCGCCGCATCGA